>CAYPZI010000005.1:0-64510 GCA_964415185.1 uncultured Balneolaceae bacterium
TGTTTCCGAATATGATGTTGCAAGTTTGGGCGTCGGGTTCAGCTTCAGATAGTTTCAATTGATTTACTAATGTCTGGCCTGTCATAAAATGAGAAGACAAATTACAAAGATAACAAAACCATCTAAAAATATATTTTTATTTAATCTTGTAGCAAATATGTCGATAAAATAATTATACAACATTTTCTGCCATAATGTATTCTCTTTTAAAATTACATGAAAATCCATCAGAATGACATATTAACAGAAAACCAGTTTCTGCTTCAGAACCTGATGGAGCATATACCGGACAGTATATTCTTTAAAGATCTTGAAAGCCGGTTTATTAAAATTAACCAGGCATGTGCTGAAAAATTCGGGCTCGATGATCCTGAAGAAGCCGTTGGTAAAACCGATTTTGACTTCTTTGACGATGAGCACGCACAAGAAGCATATGATGATGAGCAAAAAATTATAGAAACCGGATCGCCCATAATAAATAAAATTGAAAAAGAAGTTCTGTATGATCAGGAGAATACCACAAAGTGGTCGTCAACTACAAAGCTGCCCCTGTATGATGACAATGGCATTATAATCGGCACCTTTGGAATTGCCCGTGATATCACCGAGCAGAGAAATGCCGAGCTCAAGGTTGAAGAAACGCGACAATTTTATGATCAGATTATTTCAAACACATCAGACGGAATATTTGTCTGTGATAAAAATCTGAGATACATCTACTGGAATCCGGCTATGGAAGAAATCAGCGGGTATAAATCTGAAGATGTTTTGGGCAAAACGGCAAACGAACTATTTACCCATGTCAAAAAGAAAAACCTGGATGATCTCTACCAAAAAGCCTTAAACGGTGAACAGGTTTATTCCGATGATTACAAATTTTGTATTCCGGAGACCGGCAAGAGTGGCTGGGCAAGAGCTTTCTACGGTCCAATCAGGGATAACCGGGGCAATATAACCAGGGTGCTCGGAACCGTTATCGATATAACAAGAAGAAAAAAAGCCGAAGAAAACCTGAGGCAAAGTGACGAAACCCTGAAAAAACTGTCCGAACAAGTTCCCGGGGCAATTTACCAGTTTCAGCAATATCCCGATGGAACGTCACGATTCCCGTTTGCAAGTGACGGGATATGTGACATCTATGAACTAACCCCTGATGAGCTTGCAGATAGCGCTGATGCTGCCATCAATCGAATTCATCCACAAGATATTGATGCGGTTTCTGAAAGTATTACCAAATCATTTCGTACCCTGGAACCCTGGGGCATTGATTACAGGGTTTGCCTTCCCAAAAAAGGAGTCAGATGGCTGCGGGGCAGGTCAAGGCCCGAAAAAATGCCGGATGGCAGCATGATTTGGCACGGATACATCTACGATATTACGGAAGAAAAGAAAATACAGGAAGCGAACAAGCTCTTAAAAACCCAGCTCCAGGCTGTGCTCGATACAATGCCCAATCAAATCTATGTTAAAGATCACGATGGCAGGATCATGATGCTTAACGAAGCAGCCGCAAAACATCATGGATTGAATGCTGCTGAGTTGATGGGTAAAACCGACCTCGAGCTGGGCATTGATGAACAGCTTGCAGACGAATATCTTGAGTCTACAAGAAAAGTTATTACTACAGGCAAACCGGATTTTATTCCTGAAGGCCGCACAGAAAAACCGGATGGTAGGATAGAATGGCATCAGGCCATTAAAGTACCTTTCCGGCATCCTGGGTTAAATAAACCTTGTGTGCTTATTGCAGTGACTGATATCACGCAAAGAAAACAGAAGGAAGAAGAACTCAGTGAAACTATAGGCATTGTAGGCGACCAAAACAAAAGGCTTCTCAATTTTGCGCATATTGTTTCTCATAACCTTCGAAATCATGCCGGTAATATTTCCATGCTACTGTCACTCTACGACGAAGAGGAATCGGATGAGGACAAAGAGGAACTTTTCGGGCATCTGCAGGCAGCTTCGAACCAGTTAAATGAAACCATTTCGGACCTGAATGATATCGTTGCAGCCCAGGACAAGCCTGTTGATACAATCAAAGAGCTGAATCTGTCTGAGTATATTGCCAAAATCAAAGAAGTACTGACAACAGAAATTATTGGCAATAATGTAAAATTCGTTGAAGATGTTCCCTCCGGTTTAAGTATCGAGGGAAATCCCGCATATCTTGAAAGCATTATACTCAATTTGTTATCTAACGCAATCAAATACCGCCACCCCGAGCGAAATCCTGTTATAGAGATAAAAGCTTATAATGAAAATAGGGAAACATGTATTGAAGTGTCGGATAACGGCAAAGGCCTTGACCTGGAAAAACACGGTGACAAGCTTTTTGGTATGTACAACACGTTCCATGGCAATGAAAATGCCAAAGGTATCGGTTTGTTTATAACCAAAAGCCAGGTTGAATCAATGGGAGGAACTATCGAAGTAGAAAGTGAAGTCAACAAAGGAACAACATTTAAACTAACATTTCATGAGTAAAAAAAGATGTGCCTGTATCATCGATGATGATAAAATTTATGCGTACGGTGTCAAAAAAATTATAGATAAACATCAGCTGAGTAACAGCATCCTTATATTTGAAAATGGAGAAGAAGCTATTCACAAACTGCGTAAACTTCATTCATCGGGTAAAACCTTACCTGATGTTATTCTGCTGGATATTGACATGCCCAAAATGAACGGGTGGGAATTTTTAACTGAATTTCAACAACTCAGGTCAGAAATTGATAAAAAAATTGACATCTTTGTGATCAGCTCCAAGATTGATAAAGTAAATGCTGATATTTACAAATACGAGTGGAACGAAAAGGTAGCCGATTATATCTCCAAGCCGATTAAAGCGGAAGACCTGGTTCATATTATGGCCTGATTATTGATTTGCCGGTTCACGTTTTTCTATTCTTCCGCGCCACCGTATCTGTTCACCCTGCCAGTACCTGACGGCGGATGTCCATGTCATCATCAAAAACATGAAGCCGCTGAGAGGTAAAAAGAGTGTGTAGAAAGGTGATATCCTGTAAAACCGAATGACAGGAAAGTAGGTTAACAGCATCAATCCTATGGTTACCATCGATACCTGAAAATAGGTTTCGTTCATTGCCAACATTGCAGCAGCTAAACCTGCCGGCGGTATCAGAAAAGCAATCACCATCAAAACGGTACAAACAATCAGTAATGTAATTGAATAACCGAGCTGATTGTATGCTGTACGAGCAACCATATTCCAGATTTCCGGCAAACCGGAGTAGGGCCTGATGCTTTTAACGGAGCGTGTGAGCCCTAACCATGTTCGAAATCCACTATCCTTTACACTTTGGGCCAGTGTACAATCGTCAATCAATGCATCTTTAATGGAGCCAAAGCCGCCGATTTCATCGAATACTTTCGTCTCCGCCATAATACAACCTCCCGCAGCAGCAGCTACAAGCTTGCTGTCGGAATTTGCCAGTTTAAACGGATATAAAAGCTTAAAAAAATATATAAACGAAGGCATCAGCACCTTTTCCCAAAAATGGGCAAGGGCGGGTTTGGCCATCAGGGAAATAAATGAATAGTTTTCATATTCAAGCCGTTTTTTCAATCCCTTGATTACACCCTCTGACAATTCGATATCCGCATCCAGAAGCATGGTAACCGGAGTTTTAACGTGTTGCCTGCCTTGTTCAAGCGCCCACAGCTTTCCCGTCCAGCCGGGCGGATGTTCATCGGCTTGAATAACCTTGCCCCTGCCGGCAAGTTTTCGGGCAGCAATATCATGTGTTTTATCATCGGAATTGTCATTAACCACAATCACTTTTAGTTCATCTCCCTGCTTCAAAACAGAACTCAGAGTCCGTTCAATAACTTTTTCTTCATTTCGTGCCGGAATCAAAACAGTTACATCATCAAGCTTAAAAACATTCTGATCGAGAGGGTCTGCTTCCCAGCTCTCCTTCGTATTATAGGGTTGCCACGGAAGGATCAAAATGATCAGCCACAGGGCAAGTGAAGCAATTGTCAAAAAGAAAAACATCAAGTGGTAACTAAAAATTTATAATCTTAACAAAATCTTTAATAGCCTGAATAAAAAAAAGCCGGACAACAAAATGCTGCCCGGCTTTAGAAATTGCGTATCAATTATGCTTCCACTTCTTCGCCTTTTTGCTTCAATGCTTCCTTGTACTTGTTAGGAGAAAGCGGATCGGATGCTTTTACAAAGTCTTTGATATCATATTGCCTTGGGATATCAGGAGCCATCTCACCTTCTGTTTTAGGCCCGCGCATTGCAACCTTCAATGCTTTGAGCGGATTCTTGAAAGCATCCTCAACGGCAGTTCCTTCATAACCGCAATGTGCCATGCAATTGTCGCATTTCGGGTTACGTCCTGCCCCATAGTTATCCCAATCAGTTTCTTCAAGCAATTCCTTGTAGCTTTGGGCATAACCTTCATTCACCAGCAAATAGCAGGGCCGTTGCCATCCGAAAATGTTATAAGTCGGATTGCTCCACGGTGTACATTGGTAAGTTTGATTTCCTGCAAGAAAGTCAAGAAAAAGGCTTGACTGGTTCAGTTTCCATTTTGAGCCTCTCTTATTTCCTTCTCGGAAAATGCCTCTGAAAAGGTCTTTGCTTTTCTTTTTACCGAGAAATACATCCTGTTTCGGTGCAAATTCATAGTTGTAACCCGGTGATACCGTAATACCTTCTATTCCAAGTTCATTCGAGGCATAATCAAAATAATCGGCAACCTCTTCGGGATCTTCACCATCAAACAAGGTGCAATTGACGGTTACCCTGAAACCACGGTCTTGAGCTTCTTTAATGGCAGCAACGGCTTTATCGAAAACCCCTTCCTTTTCAACAGACTGATCGTGCCGCTCTCTTAAGCCATCCAGGTGAACTGAAAACGTGAGATAATGAGAGGGCTCAAATGTATCCAGTTTTTTCTGCATCAGTACGGCATTCGTACACAGGTAAACATATTTCTTCCTTGCAATGATACCGTCAACGATCTGATTTATCTCTTTGTGAATCAATGGCTCACCGCCCGGGATTGATACGATAGGCGCATCACATTCATCCACTGCTGAGAGAGCATCTTCTACACTCATTCGTTTTCTTAAAATTTCATCGGGATATTTGATTTTTCCGCATCCGGAACAAGCAAGATTACATTGAAAAAGAGGCTCAAGCATCAGAACCAGAGGGTACTTATCATTCCCCAGCAATTTTTGTTTCATTATGAAATATGCAACCTTAGCTTGTTGTCTTATTGGTACAGCCATTATGAAATTGTGATTTAATTGATTAATTAGTTTGGATAAAAATAAGAAAGCTTTCGCGAAGATGTAAGTATAAATATTAAAATGTTACGAAATCGTATAAACTATGTGATAATGATTATAGATAATTTGGCTTACTTGTAAGCAAATTTTAAAATAACTTATAACCGGTTTATCTAAAAAAACATTGACTTCATAAATTTATCAGATTTATCCAAATGAAATATTCCGAAAGATTCTTTATTGATTATGATCTCTGAAAGGATGAATCATTTGGCTTAAAAGTTATAGATTCACTATTATACGTTATTATTTGTTGAAAAAAATTAAAAAATGAAGGAAACCGATAACAGCGTCAAATTACTAACCGAAAAAGAGCATATAGGGAAGAAACAAACTAATAAGACAAAGCCAGCTACCAATGGCCATGGGTCTTTTATCTCTCATTATTCGGATAAACAACTTCAGAAGTATCTGCTTGAAGGAGTTTCCAGAACATTTGCACTCACCATTCCCCAATTGCCTGATCCTCTTGAGCATACTGTTTCAAATGCTTATCTGCTGTGCAGGATTGTAGATACGATTGAAGACGAACCGGCTCTTAAACCAGTACAGAAACGTGAATTCTGTAACATGTTCTATAAAGTAGTTTCAGGTGACTTCCCTGCCGGAGAATTTTCGCAAAAACTTGAAGGACTTCTTTCTTCAAGTACTTCAGACCTTGAAAAAGAGTTGATTCACACATCAAACAGAGTTGTTGGAATTACACACGGTTTTTCAGAGTCGCACAGGGATGCTTTAAAAAGGTGTGTCAAAATCATGTCTGAAGGCATGATTTATTACCAGGAAAATGCCTCGGTAAATGGCCTGAAAGACCAGGCTGAAATGGATGATTATTGCTATCATGTGGCGGGGGTGGTTGGTGAAATGCTAACGGAACTTTTTTGTCTTCATTCACCTGAAATTGCAAAAAACAGGGATAAATTGATGAGACGGGCTGTATCATTTGGCCAGGGATTACAGATGACCAATATTTTAAAAGATGTTTGGGACGATTATGAACGGGGAGCCTGCTGGCTGCCGCGGGCAACTTTTGAAAATTACGGCAATTCCCTTTCAGAACTGAATTCACAAAAATCATCCCCTGAATTTCAGGATGGAGTTAAAGAGCTGATAGGCATCGCACATGCCCATCTGCAAAATGCATTTGAGTACACACTTTTGATTCCTTCCCATGAAAAGGGAATCAGAAAGTTTTGCCTGTGGGCGATTGGAATGGCTGTACTCACTCTAAGAAAGATACACCGTAATATCGACTATACAGACAGCCTGAAGGTTAAAATCACAAGAAATAGTGTAAAGGGTACAATCTTGATCTCAAATCTTGCAGTCCGGAATGACCCCATGCTTAGGGCACTTTTTAATATTGCAAGGGCGGGTTTACCCTACCAGGAAATTAAATCAGTAAAAAACATTTATGGAAACTACACCAATCGGAATTAGAAAGGAATCTAAAAAAGACACGGCTGCATTTCTTTCGGGAGCTATTCAAAACGCTGCAAGGTCTCTTGTTAAACAACAGTCGAATACCGGTTATTGGTGTTTTGAACTGGAAGCCGACTGCACCATTCCTGCCGAATATATCATCATGATGCACTATATGGATGAAATTGATGAAGATCTGCAGGAAAAAATCGCAGTTTACATACGCAGGCGCCAGGGCGCTCACGGAGGATGGCCTCTTTTTTATGGAGGTGAACTGGATATCAGTTGCAGTGTCAAGGCATATTACGCGTTGAAGCTTGCCGGCGACAGCCCCGAGGAATCCCACATGATTGAAGCAAGGGAAGCTATTTTAAATGCGGGCGGAGCCGCAAAAAGCAATGTTTTTACCCGGATTATGCTGGCTATGTTTGGCCAGGTACCCTGGCGTGCCGTTCCCTTTATTCCGGTAGAAACCATGCTCTTTCCCCGCTGGTTTCCTTTTCACCTTTTGAAAGTTGCCTACTGGTCAAGAACCGTAATGGTACCCCTCTTTATTTTGTGCAGTTACAAAGTAAGTGCAAGAAATCCCAGGGGAGTGCACATCAGAGAGCTGTTTGTTACTCATCCTGATAAAGAAACCAACTATTTTGAATTCACTTCAGGGCTTAATCGATTTGTTTATTACCTGGAGCGGATCGGATTTACAATTGAGCCTTACATACCTCAAAAACTGCGCTCTTACGCTACCAAAAAAGCTGAAAAGTGGTTCGTGGCGAGGCTAAATGGTGAAGACGGCCTGGGGGCTATCTTCCCTGCAATGGTAAATGCCTATGAAGCGCTTGACCATCTTGGTTACCGGAAAGACCATCCGGACAGGATAATTGCAAAAAACGCACTTGAAAAACTCCTGGTCATAAAAGAAGATGAAGCTTATTGTCAGCCGTGTGTATCTCCGGTATGGGATACCCTTCTTGCCATGTGTGCGCTGCAAGAAAGCGGTGAAACGGAAATGTTTGAATCCGTTGCCAAAGGAGCGAAATGGCTCATCGATAACCAGCTTGATGAGGAACCCTCCGATTGGAAAGAATATAAGCCAAATCTTGAAGGCGGCGGATGGCCTTTTCAATTCAGAAATGATTACTACCCGGATCTTGACGATACAGCTTTTGCAGCTTATGCACTCCGGATCATTGACCCTGAAAAATACCAAAAAAGCATACTGAGCGCAGCACGATGGCTTGCCGGTATGCAGTCAAGAAACGGCGGTTTTGCTGCCTTTGATGCGGATAACACCTACTACTACCTGAACGAAATTCCGTTTGCCGATCACGGTGCCCTGCTCGACCCGCCTTCGAGTGATGTGAGTGCCCGCTGCGTAATGCTGTTCGGCCTGCTTGCGGATGAATATCCTGAATTCAAAAAACCGATGGAAAAATGTATTCGTTACCTGACTGAGGAGCAGGAGGATGATGGCTCCTGGTTCGGCCGCTGGGGTACGAATTACATCTATGGAACATGGTCGGTGTTAGCTGCTTTCGAGGCAGCAGGAATTCCAGACGCGGACCCCCGGATCAGAAAAGCCGCAAATTGGCTGAAAAGCACTCAGAATGAAGATGGCGGCTGGGGAGAAGACAATTGGAGTTACCATGATCCGGCTACACGCGGCCAGGCTGATAAAAGCAATGCATTTCAGACCGCATGGGCCCTGCTTGGATTAATGTCGGCCGATGAAACCCACTCGGATTCAGTAGAAAGAGGAATCCGGTATTTGCTTGAAAATCAATCCGGTGATGGCCTGTGGTACGACCCTGAATTTACGGCTCCCGGCTTTCCGAGAGTTTTCTATCTCAAGTATCACGGTTACGACAAGTATTTTCCGCTCTGGGCATTGTCTCGCTACAGAAAAGAATTAAACCTGAAATGAATTGTGGCTCTACAATCAAAAGTCGGAATTATAACTGCACTGCCGCGTGAATCGAAAACAGTGATTAAAACAGCTCTCCGTGCCGGCAACTGCCAGGCAACCCATGAGAAAATAACTGTATGCTGTTGTGGTATCGGAAATAAAAATGCTTTAAAAGCCGCAAAAAAACTGGTAAATAGGTGGAATTGCAACTTTTTGATCAGTTGGGGCAGTGCGGCTTCTCTTGAAAACAGTTTAAAACCCGGAACTCTTTTACTGCCTGATTGTATCGTAGATGAAGACGGCAATGAATATACAGTTCCTGAAAAGCCGCTTGAATTGATAAAAAACCTGGTAAACGATAAAATCGGATGGGTTTCCATGAGGCATGGCCAGGTCAACAAAATGCTAAAAAATAAAGATGACAAGACTGGATTACATAAACTCACACATTCTGTATCAGCCGATATGGAAAGTGCTGCAATCGCCGGTTTTGCAAAAAAAAGCGGAGTGCCCTTTCTTGTAATAAGAGCCGTCTCCGACTCACCTGAAATTGAAATTCCTGAGGCAGTTACAAATTATACAACACCTGAGGGAGATATACGCTTTTGGAAATTTGCTTTTTCTCTTTTTATGAATCCAATGCAGATTCCGAAAATCTATCGTCTGGCCGATGGTTTCGGAAAGGCAATGTCAACTCTGGAAAAAACAGCAGAGCTTTTATTTCCCGCTTTTTTGAATGAGATGGATAATTTGCCTGATTTAAAAAAAATTAAAACCGAGTATTAATTTCATTTCGTAATGCATTTGCAAATATGGGTTTAAATATTCAAAAACAACTGAAGTTAATTAATCATGAGATTTCCAATTCCGGTTTCGACAAAAAACCCGACGAACTTTATGAACCGATTCGTTATTTCCTGCAAAACGGGGGAAAACGGCTCAGGCCCCTTTTAACAATTTTCGGCTGCTATCTTTTTACAGATCAGCTTGAAAAAGCACTAAAACCCGGTATAGCCGTAGAAATTTTTCATAATTTCACACTTGTACATGATGATATCATGGATAACGCGCCGATACGCAGAGGCAAGTCTACCATTCATGAAAAGTGGGATCAAAATGTTGCCATCCTTTCCGGTGATACCATGCTTTTTAAAGCTTATGACTACCTGCTTGACGTAGATCCATCTATTGTAAAAAAGGTAATCTCAATTTTTAACAAATGTGCCGTTAAAGTGTGTGAAGGCCAGCAATACGATATGAATTTCGAAAGCCGGGAAACTGTTGACGAATCCGAGTATATCGAAATGATCCAGGCAAAAACCGCTTCATTGCTTGGATTCGCTCTCCAGCTTGGTGCTTTGGCCGGAGGGGCCGATGAGAAAGATGCCGACTTGCTCCAAAAATTCGGGTTGATGCTTGGAACCGGCTTCCAGCTAAAAGATGACCTGCTTGACGTTTACGGCAGTGCCGATAAATTCGGAAAAAGAGTCGGGGGTGATATCATTGCCAATAAAAAAACCTATCTATTGATCAAGGCACTGAATCATGCCGATTCCGGCCAGCAAAAAATAATTACCGGCTGGCTCGCTAAAAAAGGGCCTGCCGACGAAAAAGTGGAACAAATCACCCGGATATATGATCAAATAGGAATAAAAGAATTGACAGAATCAAAAATGAACAGCATCTTTACATCCGGATTTCATTACCTTGATCAGGTAAATTGCAAAAATGAACGAAAAAAAGAGCTTATTGATTTTTCCAAATATCTGATTGATCGTGACAGCTGATTTTATAATCCTCAACCAAACAAAAATACCCCCATGGAAGAACCGGTAAAATTGAATACAGGCGAGCTTCTCTCAAATATTGACACCCCCGCAGATTTAAGAAAGTTAAAACCTGAACAACTGGCAGAGGTTTGTGATGAATTGAGAAATTACATTATTGAAGTTGTTTCAAATTACGGAGGCCATTTCGGGGCCAGCCTCGGGGTTGTTGAATTGACAGTTGCCCTTCACCATGTATTTAACACACCCAAAGACCTCATTGTCTGGGATGTTGGCCACCAGGCCTATGGACACAAAATACTGACCGGGCGCAGGAATAAGTTTTATACCAACAGAAAATACAGAGGGCTTTCCGGATTTCCGAAGCGGTCGGAAAGTAAATACGATGCTTTTGGGGTGGGTCATTCAAGCACATCCATTTCGGCAGCACTCGGAATGGCTGTTTCAAGAGATCTCAGTAACGAAGATAAAAAAGTTGTTGCCGTAATCGGAGACGGCGCCATGACTGCCGGACTTGCATTTGAAGCAATGAATAATGCCGGTGCCATGAAAAAAGATATACTTGTGATCCTGAACGACAACTGTATGTCTATTGACCCGAATGTGGGTGCCCTGAAAGAATATCTTACAGATATTACCACAAGCAAGACTTTCAATAAACTGAGGGATGAGGTTTATGACATGCTTGGGCATTTTAAGTCAGCAGGTGAAAAAATGCGCAAAACGGCTTCAAAGCTTGAAAAAGCCGTTACGGCAGCTATCACGCCCGGCGCATTGTTCCAGGCTCTTGGTTTTAAATACTACGGACCTACGGACGGCCACGATGTTAAGACCCTTCACCGGCAGTTGTCTGACCTCAAGGATATAAAAGGTCCCAAGTTGTTGCATGTAGTTACGGTAAAAGGTAAAGGGTTTGCGCCGGCCGAACGCGAACAGACCAAGTGGCATGCACAAAGCAGCCCTTTTGATAAAATTACGGGGAAACCGCTGGCCAAACCTCCGAAAAATCCTCAGCCTCCAAAATACCAGGATGTTTTTGGCCAGGCAGTTGTAGAGCTGGCTGAAAAAGATGAAAGAATTGTTGGAATTACGCCGGCTATGCCCAGCGGTTCGAGCCTCTGGCCGCTGATGAATGCTTTTCCTGAACGTGCTTTTGATGTAGGGATAGCCGAACAGCATTCCATCTGTTTTGCAGCCGGACTGGCAGCAGAAGGAAAAAAGCCGTTTGCAGCCATATATTCAAGTTTTTTACAGCGGGCTTACGACCAGGTTATACATGACGTAGCCATACAAAAACTCCCGGTTGTATTTTGTATTGACAGAGCCGGCCTGGTGGGTGCTGACGGGCCGACTCACCACGGACTCTATGATATCAGTTATCTCAGGGCGGCACCCAATATGATTGTCTCTTCTCCCATGAATGAACAGGAACTTCGGGATATGATGTTCTCAGCCTCTAAATACGAAGATACGGCATGGGCTATCCGTTACCCGAGAGGCCGTGCAACCGGCATGGAAACCAGAAAAGAATTTGAATACATTGAACCCGGAAAAGGTCGTTGCCTGGAAGAAGGCGATGAAATTGCAGTTCTCAGTTTTGGCCCGATTGGTAATTATGTTACGGAAGCAGTTGAAACACTGAAAGAGCAAGGTATTTCTATTGGCCATTATGATATGAGATTTGCCAAACCGCTTGATACTTCTCTAATCGAAGATGCTGCCTCTCGATACAGCCATCTTATCACAATTGAAGATGGAACAAAACTTGGCGGATTTGGCAGTGCCGTAGTAGAATACCTGTCTGACAAGCCATACCACGTGCCTGTTTCCATTGTGGGTGTACCCGACAAAGTCGTGGAACACGGCACACAACGGGAACTGCATGATGAAGTCGGCATTGGCCCGGATGGAATCGTCAATAAGATCAAATCGGTGCTTTCGGCAACTGAAATAAGGCAATGAAAGCATCGCTCCATTCATCGGATAACTGAGGGCAAAGTTGTGTAATTGACCAATAACACTCGAAACATCCGATGAATTTACCGTGAAAAAATACTCCCGCAGATTACGCCAATATCGCAGATTTTTTGTTATAAGGCATTCAGTTACAAAGCTTGTATTTCCTCTGCGCAACACTGCGCCCTCTGCGGTTAATCACTCTTTGCGCCCTCACTCTTTTCAAATTGCAAGGATGGATGTTTTGTACTAATCCTTCGGGCGGTAATCAAACGGTAATAAATCTGCCATCCGGTAGTTGCTCCAAAATCCTGAATAAATGATGTTTTCAGGGTTTAATAAATTACCAAACCGGTCAACATAAATATATTCATCATTTTTTGGTTCAATTTCAGATTCATACCTTTTTGTACCTTTGTACCTGATTTTTAGAGGGCTATTTGTGCGATGACGAACAATCCTGAATTTCAGTTCATCATTTTCAGCGCGCTTCAGACGGGCGAGCAATTTTTTAACCATATCCGTTTCTTCTTCAATGGCGGCAAGGTCTTCATCAGGTTCTACGTAGCCATTCATATAATGAAACTTATCATCTGCCTCGCCTTCCACCAAGGATTTCAGAAAATGACGAAAAGATCCAAAATACGTATTCTCTCTTTTTTCATGCCATAACTCACGTTGCTCTTCATTTACGGATTCAAGTTCTTCAAATCTTGCTGTAAAAAAATAACTTCCGATATCATTTTGAATATTCCAGGAAAAAAAAGAAAGAGTAATAAACATTTCATAGCCCAGAGCTTCATTTACAATATGAAGCTCATCTGCTGCTTCAGCAACCAAATTATTGGTATCCGGATCTTTCGAAAAATAGATTATTTCAGGGTTTATAATTTCCGTCCTTGAAGCATTGGAGGAACTGCCCAAAAACGCTGTTTCAAATATTTTCAGATTTCTTTCCCTCTTTTTTGAACGTTTGGCTTTCACACTCAAACCCTCCATTTGAATTAAATCAGGCTCAAGCTTTATTATTCCGACATTTAAAACATCATCTTCCCTGATTTTCACCGGCGTGTTGTATGGCTTGTAACCTATAAATCGAAAAACAAGTGTGTAATTGCCCGCAGGTATATTTTTTATTTCAAAGGAGCCATCCGGGCCACTTGTTGCACCATGTGTCGTATTCGATAGGTATATATTTGCTGAAGGTAAAGGCTCGTTGTCAGCAGAATCAAGAAGCCTGCCCTGAATTAAACCCGTATGTTGTTGTGCGTAAGTGGCAGGGATTGAGATAAAAAAAAGTGAGATGAGCAGAAACAATAATGATCGAACGGATCTGCTCTTAGTATTAACGTTATTATTATTTTGATATCTTTTTTTATCCATCTTATTGCTGAATGTTTATAAACTTTGATTAATAAATTCCGAGGTAAAAGCTCAAAAATTTATGATGAACTAAATACAAAAACAGATGGGAATCAATTGTTTTATATCAAATGTTACACTTACTTTACAATTGATTGTTAAGGGATAGCTTTTCGAATTGAACCCCTTTGCCGTCGGGATTTTCTCCCGCAGATCCCGATGATACCGCAGATTTTTTGTTATAAGGCCTGCATTCCCCTCTGCGTTACACTGCGCACTCTGCGAGAACACCCTGTCCTTCCTCTTTTGGAACCGCCAAGAGCGCAGTGTAACGCAAGGGGTATATTTAAACTCTGCGAAACTCCGCGCATGCCTCAGCGCAACTCCGCGAGAACCCCAAACCTCGATTTCTTAATGGCTGATTTTACAATTTTTCAAGCTATGAACGAGATGAATCTACACCGGAGGCATACCCCCAATAATCAATAAATTTCCCCCACTCCCTTGAAACAAGCTCCTTGTCCTCTTCATCCTGGGCATATTCATTTTTTTGATATCCTGAGATGGACTCCACATAGTTTTCAAGCCCCGGTTTCATATCATTGAAACCCGGCAGGCTTAGATCGTCATATATTTTTTTTATCGCACTTACCCTTTCCTTTTCCAGCTCTTCAAATGAAAGCTGCGTAAATTGCCCTTCCGGAATCAACTCCACATCTTCCTGGAATGATTCGTACATGGCCTTGTATCTCCAGAGGATGTAATCCTTCAGTTCCGCATGATTCAAATCCTGGTATGCACAAAGCGGCAGTGACTTCATTTCCATATGTACGGCCGACTGAAATACCCTGAAAGGATTTCTGTATATATGAATGAACCTGGCATCGGGATATAGCTCCAGAATCAACCTGATTTTGGCCGTATTGGGCGGAGCCTTGAATAACAATGTTTTGTCATTTCCGTATCGGAGCAACAGTTTTCTGGCAAACCTGTCTAACGCCTGTTTCCATTTTTTTCTTTCGTTTTCATCCACCTCTTTCATTGTCAGGTATTTCTTGTATTGCTCCCTCTGTTTCGGGAAATGCCGTGCCATATGTGTTGATAGAAACGTACTGCTGCACAGAGCCCACTCCTCACCCATAGGTGATCCGGAAGAACTCGAAACATTATCCTGCGGACGCTTGCGCGGACTGAAAAGTTTTGCCAGTTTGTTAGTGATTTTCTCCATCGAAAGCATGGTATGTGGAAAGATCGTTTCGGTTACGGTAGGATAGATAAAGCTTTCATCAACCGAGAGCAGTTTCCACAGATGGGTTGTGCCGCTTCTGTGGTGGCCAATTATAAATACCGGTTTTTTTACCCTGTAAATTTCCTGTTCCCAAGTATCCGGTTCTTTTAGTGAAACCAGGGAGTTCACACCACCCATGAACAGTGTAAATAAATTGCGGATCCAGTACCTGGGAGGAATCCTGGCGCCGTGTTGCCTTAGCACACGCAGCCAGTCTGACAACAAAACACCTGCCAGCGGTGTAAATATCCATTTGGCAAGACTGAACCTGAATGAATCTTTATTGTTTTGCCTGGCTGTCATTTTTCGCTTTTTTCAAGTTTGTAATTTACTTAGTGTCATGACAACCGTAAACCCGCAAAGTTTAATCTTAATATTGCCGTCATTTTATTAATACAATGCCATTTCAAAAAGGAAACTTTGCGGGTTTTTAACCGATATTTTATCATTGACACGACATTAGTTAATTTTTTCTTGCCTGAGTTCCGTTTCATAGCCAAACGCCTCGAAATACCTGTTCCACGTTGTCAATATTTTCTTTTTTAATGATTCAGGCATTTCCGGGTATTTGTTCTTTTTATAACCGGCAATGGATTGAAGATAGGCTTCTACTTCGCTTCGTGCACTTTCAAATGCCGGCAAATTCACATCGCTGTAAATTTTTTCAATCGTTTCGAGCGGACTTGATTCAAGCTCCTCAAAAGAGATTTGGGTAAACTGGCCATCCGGAATCAGCTTTATATCTTCCAGAAATGCGTCGTACATGGCACTATACCGCCATAAAACAAAATCCTCAAGATAATTGAAATCGGTTTTCTGATAGGCATATAACGGAATGGTCTTTTTTTCCATATTCATCGTTGACCTGAACACCCGGTATGGATCCCTGTGAATATGAATAAACCTGGCGTCGGGAAAAAGTTCAAGCAAGTGCCGGATTTTTGCCGTTTGATCCGGCCCCTTGAACAGGAGAATCGAATCAGGTCCGTGCCTGATCAACAGCTTACGTGCAAATGTTAATACTGCCTGCTTCCATTTGCTGATCTCTTTATCGGCCGCGTTCCGGAGCGTCAAATATTTTTTAAACTGATTCCTTTTTTCAGGAAAATGCCTTGCCATCTGAATAGACAGAAATGAGCTTGTTGTAATGGCTCTTTCCGCTTCCATCGGGCTGTCGGGGTCAAACTCCACATTATCCTGCGGCCTTTTTTTGGGTGCAAATTTTCGGGCTAATCCGTGAACGGCTTTTTCAAAGACCAAAAATGTGTGCGGAAAAACCGATTGCAACACGGTAGGATATGCAAACCTGTTGTCCTTTGTCAAAATATTCCATAAATGAGTGGTCCCGCTTCTGTGGTGACCCAGGACAAAAACCGGTGCTTTTACCTCCGTTTCAGACACCTGATTTTTAAATGAGTAAGTCTCCTTAATCTGAACAACTGAATTCAGTACGGCCATAAAAGTGGTAAATAAAGTCCGCCCCCAATAAACCGGTGAAATAGACAAACCGTGTTTCAGCAGCAGTGTTAACCAATTTTTCAGTGTTACACCTGCCAGCGGAGTAAACACCCAGTGTGTCAGAAATGAATCGATTGAACTTTTGTATTTTGGAACTTCTTTTTTGCTGCCCATCACCTAAGAAAATAGAGTAATTATTTTTCTTTTTTTAGTGCCTGTAAACCTTCACCAACCATCCAGAATGCAACACCGGGCATGGCAACGACCAATTCCCTGACCCTTGTTGCCAATGAAATGGCAATTAACGTGCCGGGAGCAAGTCCGGCAAAAGCCGATAACAGCGCATAAGCGCCCTCCTGCACACCCAGTCCGCCCCAAACGAAGAATGCAAGGCTGCGAACGCCAAAACTGACGACTCGAAGTGTGATTGCTTCCATGGCTGAAATATCATATCCCATTAGCCAGGCAGCAAACCAGATTTCGAATGCAAGCGCCACATGAAACAATACACGCACCAAAACCGATAACGTAAGCCTTCCCGGTTTTTCGTAAATGTCTGACAGGGTCTGTTCAATCTTTTCGATTGCTTCGGGCGTATCAGACAATAATCCATTCTTATTTCCTCCCCATTTCCTTACAAACTTTGAAACTCCCGAACTTTTCTGAATTTTGATAAAGTAAAAGATCCCAATAGCCAGAATTAATGCTGAAACGGCAAGGCCTAAAATGATTTTCAGATCCTGTATTCTGAAAGCAATGAGTAATATCCCGATAATCAAAAGAACAAGAATTGAAAGCGCATGTGAGGTTTTATCTGCAATAAGCGAAGATACAACATCGGTTTTGCCTTCGCCTTTTAAAAAAAGCATTCTGCCCCTGACCACATCCCCCCCGATGGTAGCGGTAGGCAGCAGCCGGTTTATACTTTGGCCGTACCACATTATCAAAACAAAGTATTTCTTAATCGGGAACAGCAGACCCGGATAGACAAGTTTCCAGGCTATGGTTCGGGGCAGTAACTCAACAGGATAGATAAATGCCAGTAATAAAAGCGCAAAACCGCCCTGTGAAATAGCCTCCGAAATAGTTTCCAGCCCGGTTCGTGAAACAACTATCAACAGGACAAGGATTCCGCTGAAAAAACCCGCCCAGGCTATTTTTTTCTTTTTACTGTGGTTGTTCTCCTTCTTTTCGGAGATTTCCTGATCATTCATACCTGCAATTCAAAGACAAAACAGGATTTATCATACAACTTTTTTCCCTGTGGCAAAAGGCGACAGATGCTTTGCCGTAGACCAGATGGGCCCGCCTATCTTGTGAACACTTTGCATGGTTTCGCGAAATGCATCAAGGAACCAGTCTGCATCTTCCCGGGTGATGTTCAAAGTAGGCAGAAGCTTGATTATATCCTGGTTATGGCCGGCTACCTGCGTTAATATATGGTGCTTATCAAGCAGCGGCATGGTTACGGTTTGGGGAAAGAGGCTTGCGTCCAGCTTGTGTATCATTTTCCAGGCTGCTTTCAGCCCCATTGATTTCGGTTTGCCAAATTCAATGCCGATTATCAAGCCCTTGCCGCGGACTTCCTTCAACAGTTCAAAATCGGAAATCATCGATTTCAGGCCGGAAATAATATAATCCCCGGTTTCCGCAGCATTATTCACCAGGTTTTCCGCTTCAATAATATGTAAGCTTGCAAGCCCGCACGCCATTGGCAGCCCCCCGCCTCCAAACGTCGAGGAATGTATCATGCACTTGTTCATATCCGAATAAACCTTTTGATAAATCTTATCGCGCATAACCACTGCCCCAACCGGAACCATGCCTCCCGATAAGGATTTGGAAAGCAGCACCATATCGGGCTCAAGCCCTTCGACATGCTGGTATGCAAACATTTTCCCGGTTCGTCCCATGCCGGTTTGGATTTCATCACATATAAAAACCGAGCCGTTTTCCCGGCAAAGCTTTTGCACTTCCAGAAGATAAGATTCATTCGCCGGATATACTCCCTTACCCTGAACAGGCTCGATAATTACACCGGCTACTTTGTGAGTTGCAAAAGCATTTCTGAGTTCTGAGATATCATTAAGCGGAACCTTAACGGGACCGGGCAACAAGCTTTGAAAACCATCTTTAAACTGGTCAGAACCGTTTACCGATAGTGAACCGTATGTAAGTCCGTGAAAAGCTTTCTCGCAGTAAATGATACTTTCCCGCCCGGTCGAAGCCCTTGCAAATTTCAGGGCGGTTTCAACGCCTTCTGTTCCTGAATTTGTGAAGAATACTTTATCGAGATGCGGGTTGTTTTCAATCAATTTTTTTGCAAGAATGCCAGGGAGGTCTGTCACCGACATGGATGTCTTCCAGGGATCATTCAGCTCCATGTAGTCGGTGATTACATTCTTTATGAAGGGATGATTGCGCCCCATATTGAACATCCCGAAACCCGAAACAAAATCGAGATATTTCGTGCCCTTCTCATCCCACAAATACTGACCTTCTCCCTTGGTATAATTCCTGTTAAAGCCAATAATTTCCATGGCTTTCGAAAACTTCGGATTTACATATTTACTAAAGAGTTCTTTTTTTTCTCTCCGCCCCTCTTCAATAATTTTTTTTAGGTTAAAGTCGCTTGTTTTTGCCTGATTCACAATAATTCGAGTCCGTTGTTATGAAATGTTAGTAATTAGATAAATTCTAAAATTTTAACTCAACAATCAAACCTTATCAATAAAATTTTAGTAAAAATAGTTCGTAGTTGTATTTTTTGGTATTGGTAATGTGTTCATAATAATTAAAGTGAAAAGGCAAAAGACAAAAGAGAATAAAAAAGCAATCAATGAAAAATTTAAATAATTTTTTTTATTCGATCTAATAATCCGGAATATTACTATCAATTGAACTTTTCACTTTTGTGTTTTGCGTTTTCACTCTTCCATAATTTAAAATCTTAAATGAAAAAACCTTCTCCGGCTCTGCTTGAGCATCCGCTTCTCGGGGCGAATTTAAAAACACTTGGAAATGCGTACCGGCGTTATGGCGCAGCCTCCTGGCGATGCCTGCCGCATACGGCTTTCTTTTATCTTTCAGCTTTTGCCAGGCTCCCGTTTGCCCTTGCAGATCAAATCAAATTGAAAAGAAGCGATCCTGAAATCAATATTGTAAGAAACCCCGTGATCATCGTCGGGTACTGGCGTTCGGGAACCACTCACCTTCATAATCTGCTGGGAAGTTCTTCCCGGTTTGGAATTATCACTCCCCTGGCCAGTGGCATTCCAGGAGAAATATTGAGCCTGGGTACCTGGTTTGAATCTCTGCTTGAAAAAGCGCTGCCTGAAACCCGCGGAATAGACCGGGTTAAGGTTACGGCAAAATCACCCCAGGAAGATGAAATCCCACTGGCAAATATGCAGCTTCTTTCAATCTTTCACGCACTTTATTTCCCTTCAGATTTTACCAATCTTTTCAGCAAAACGGTTTTTTTTGAGAATGCGACCCCGTCCGAGGTAAACTTATGGATGCAATCATTAAAACATTTCTGGAAAAAAATATCGATGCATCAGAACAACAAACCCCTGCTGGTTAAAAATCCGGTCTATACGGCAAGGTTAAAACACCTGCTGGAAATGTTTCCGGATACCAAAATTATTCATATCTACAGAAATCCCTACCGGGTTTATCCGTCTGCCGTGCAATACTTCAACAACATGCTCGGAAAGCTTGCCCTTCAAAATTATGATCCCGGCGTGGTCGAATCTGTTGTGCAGGAGTCCTATCCACGGATGTTAAACAGGCTGTATAGTGATGTTGAAAATCTCCCCCCACACCGGTTTACCGAAGTTAAATTTGAGGAGCTTGACAACAACCCGCTTCAGGTACTTGAAAATTTATATGACAATTTGAACCTTGACGGCTGGAGTGATGATGAACCGGCTCTCAGGCAATATCTGGATTCAATTTCGGACTATAAAAAAAATCGCTATAAAACGGATAAAAAGCTTGAAGAGAAAGTGAAAAAGCACTGGGGAGAGTTTATCCGGAAATGGAATTATGATCCTGAATCATAGATAACCAAAACGTTTTAAAGTCCAATAAAAAATATTGCTCATCTAATTATCAATGAAGATTTTCATGAATTTCAAAACTCAAACCCTCTCGGTTTTTTTTGCGATCAGATTTCGTTTCCCTGTTACTCATTATGCACTCCAAACCCCGACTCAATTGTGTACACAATTTCCCGGTCCTTCACTTCCTGTATAAGCATTTTAAAAGTTCTGAATGTAAATTCAGACTCATTCCCGACCGAATATCTTGCCACAATTGTTTCTGTTTCAGATGGAGAAACAAGGTCATCCATGTATGCGGTGTATAAAAATGTGAGTTCATTATTTTCGGTATCAATATTTTCAAGGATTAATTCTGCTTCCTTTCCTCCCGTTTCCGATCGTATTCCCCCGGCTTCGACATAATCAACCTCTTCGTCCAGCTTTTTCCAGCCTGTGGCATTTTTTCTTGCCTGAACCATATATCTGTCAAATTTACCGTTCCCATCTTTATCTCTTAGGTAGGTAATAGATTCATCAGAGACAGATAAAGTGCCATACACTACATTTCCGTCTTTAATCATTTTTGATAATCTGACGGAAGATGATATATCTGCATTTGGCGTTGACAGGTCTTCGGTAAGCCTTACTGTCGGATTTATCCTGAACCTGAATTCCCAATAAACAACATCCCCCACTCCGGCAGAATCAACTTCACTGAGTTGAGGTTCCCGTCCCTCTTCGATATTGTAATCCAGGTCGGGACGGGTAATTCGCGAAAGTGATATACAGCCGGCCAACAAAAGAATAACTGTGAAAACTGCAATGCGAAACATATTCAGATAAAATGAGTTTTAGATATTTGAAATTCAGTAATGGAAACGATATATAAACAGAGTTTTAAATTCCGTATTTTTTAAACTTATGCAACATGTCCGCTGAAGAAATAAGGATTTATTTAATTACGCAAATGAAATATTTATCAACATTATTATTCTTTCTAATCACATTCAATTTAACTCCCTTAATAAACGCTTCTGCGCAAAATTTTGAAGGAGTGATTATTTATGAAATCCCTGAATTAAAAGACAAGATCGGTACCAGCCGTCTTGAGTATATGATCAAGGGAAACAAAATCAGAATTGAATATGATTCAGGTAATTCAAGAACCACTTCAATCCTTTATGAGACAACTGAGAAAACAATGTTCATCAGTATCGGTATGCTGGGCGGCCATGTAGAAGTTCCGCCGGATGATGTTGAATTGAATTTTCGTGGTTACGATCCCGGGTTTGTTCAGACAGGGAATTCCAAACAAATTGAAGAAAGAGTTTGCGAGGTTTGGGAAGCCGAGATAGAAGGCAGCATGTTCAGGTATTGTTTCCAGCCTGAAACGGCTGATTTTATCCTGCCCATCAATTCAGTCACAGCCCAAAGTGTGCCTCAATGGGCGGGAGTAAATCTGCCTGATAACTACCTGCCTCTTGAAGTTACAAAAGTAGCTGACGACGGCAGTGAGAAGATAATGATGAAAGCTCACTCCGTAGAAGAAAAAACGCTGAACAGAAGGCTTTTTTCAGTATTTGATAATTAGCCCGCATTTCGTTTACAAGCGAATCGCTTTACTCTGAGATCAAAAACAAATCTGTATCTGTCTGCTAATTCATAGATCTGAATTTGGTGATATCTAAAGGTTTTTGTCACGAAATCACGAAAAATGGCACTTTCTCAATCCCGTCTTAAAAATGTTATATTTTCGTTTATCAAAGTTTATATATCCACAAGATATTGAATATCAATTATTTAAAACTTAAAAGAGAGCCGATTTTATCTTTCGCAAGTTTCAATACGGCAATTAAAACTGTAAATCCTCCCCATCTCTTTGCAAATTTTTTTACATTTACATTTTGATACAAACAGACAGGTAATCTAAAACAATCAGCTCTATTTTGAAAAGTTTTCATGACAGACCCTATGTCAAGTTTCGATTTGAATTGAAACCAGGTTTGTCTATTTCGTTTACTAATAAAGTATTTTCTAATCTGTTTTTCGGATCATTATTGGCTTTTCTTTTTCTAACGATGGGCAGTCTTTTATTTCTTGAAACCGCCAGTGCTCAAATGAACAACTCGTCGCAAGATTCAACACAATTTGAAACTGAAGAGGAAAAACAAGTTGGTACCAATACTGCATTCGTGCCGGCCCTTGGCTTTAACTCTGATTCGGGTGTCTCAGTTGGCGGGCTTATTCAAAGAGCTGATTATGGCGACGGGACTACTAAGCCATTTAACAATTTTACAAAAGCGAGGTCACTCTTTTCAACGAAAGGCAGGTTTATTCTTAAAATCGATTATGACCAGACCGAAACTTTCAATTCTGACATCCGGAGCCAGTTTTTCTTTCAGATTTTAAAATTTGACGAAGGTGTTTTTACCGGCATAGGCAACAATACAAATTTTACAAATACTCAATTTGATAATGATATCTTTTTTTATGATGAGCGCAGAATTCAGTTAGAGTACAGGGCGCGAAAACGCTTTACCCAATTGGGTGAAAGAGGATTTATAGATGTTTTTGCTTCAGCACAGGGCGCATTTTCGGATCCTAAAAGCCTTTTTTCTGAAACAGTCTTTGCACAACAAAGGCCATTGGGCGAGGATGGGGGCTGGATAAACTGGCTTGGAATGGGTTTCATTATTGATTCACGCGATAGTGAATTTAACCCCACAAGAGGCTTTTTTATACAATCTGAAGCAGCATTGGCTGATGGCTTTTTTGGAAGTGACTTTAATTTCGGAAAATTCGAAGTGGATATCCGAAGTTTTAAAGGAATATTTCCAAATATTGTATTAGCTCAAAGAATTCAGGTTGAGCATGTGACGGGACAAGCCCCTTTTTGGGAACTGGCAGATCTTGGAAATGACGAAAGCCTCAGGGGATTTATTGAAGACCGTTTTGTAGGCGATACTTCCATTTCAACCATTAATGAGTTGCGTACCTGGCTATTTAACCCGGAAGTTTTCGGCACTGATCTCAAAATCGGTTTTCAGGCTTTTGTGGACGCAGGGCGGGTTTATTCGGAATTCGATTCGAATAAGTTATTCAAAGATTGGAATAAAACATTTGGAGGGGGTGTAGCCTTCTCGGCCTTTTCACCGGACTTCATTGCACGTATTGAGCTCGGGCGATCCGATGAAATCTCAAGAATCTATTTTAGCTCCAGCTATTCATTCTGATATATTGTAAAGTAGTTATCATAACATATATGACCCGCTGTTAACATGAAATGTGCTGCCGGTTGCATGTTTTAATTTACACGAGGCAAGCAAACTTACAAGATTGGCAATTTCTTCGGGCGGTGCTATCTCTCCAAGAACTGAATCCTTAGTCAGATATTCTTCTCCATAAACAGAGACGGAATTTTCAGCCATCTCGGTTTTTACAAATCCCGGCGCAATGGAATACGCCGTTATCCCATCTTTGCCAAAACTTCTCGCCAGACTTTTCGTGAAGGCAACCATGCCTCCTTTTGAAGCGGCATAGGCGGCATACTCTGCCGTATCGCCACGCATAGCTGCCCTGGATGCAATATTTATAATAATTCCCGCTTGGCAATTACTCTGCCAGGCTTCAATCGCCCATTTTGTGATCAGCGCCGCCGAACGCAAATTTACCTGCATGGTCTGATCCCAGATTTTCAGCCAGTCTTTATCCTCAAGACTTAGCTCCGCGTCCAAAAATATCCCTGCATTATTCACAATCACTCCCGGCGGACTATTTTTGAAAAGAGGTTTTATACGGCTGATGATTTCCTTTTCATCAGATAAATCACAGGTTATACCCTTAAAGCCCGCATTATTTGTTAAGCCCGGCCCGAATTCGGTTTTAACTTTTGTACCGATAACTGAAAAACCATCTTCTAAAAGTCTTGAAGCAACGGCATTTCCAATACCCCTTGAGGCACCTGTTACAAGAACTGACTGTGTATTCATATAGCTGTCAATTATATTTATTCAAAGAATACAAACAAGGATTCCGGTTTGTTTTTGATCCACGAGCACGGATTCGTGAAGAAAACTGAAGGCACGATCCAACCACCCAGGCTTTGCCACCAATGCCCGATGACACACCTGCGTGCAGAAGCACTTCGGTGCGCAGGCACAAAAAAACACGAAGAACCCGTGTTACATCTTAGATACGTTTATCATCCCCGGTAAACCGGTACATTCGAGCAAGCTTCACCGTACATAATTTTTTTAACATGGGGCATCAGAAGCTTTGTAGCATGCATGTACACTTCCGGCGTTAGTTTCAGCTTGCTGCAGCCTTTCAGAATTACAAAACCGTCATCAAAAGCCGCCCAATTTTGCCTGTCAAGAATAGATTTATACATTTCGTTCAGAGCTTCGTTTTCAGGCCCGTAAAAAATGTCGGTCGCATAAGAGTCTGCATATTTTGCTACAAGCATGTATGCCCATGTCGGAATAATAGCATCCGCAGAGCAGTAAACGGCCAGATAATGATCCCGGTGCTTCTCCCAATCGTATTTCTCAAGCTTTTCCCTGAAATCTTTCTCTTTCAGAATCAATCCTTGAAAGAGAAAATCCTTTAAATCAAAGGTATCCAGTACAGCCGATTGTACTATTTTCTCAAGATCAACAGTTTGCAGTTTCGACTGCTTTACTTTATTTACAATTTCTGCCATTGTGCGAAGTAATTTATTAGAGTTTCAACTGTAAATACGGATATAGCAAGTAAGTCATCAGATGAGATTTTTCAATTATAATATCATTCTTGAATGAATGTGGTGATTTTGGATTGACTCATCCGATGACTTCTCGTTGAGACGTACTGAGACAATCATGAAAATCATAAAGAGAATGACTCTCCGCACGAACAAGTGCGAGACGCATTTGGATTTTCAAAGTGAAATCCTTTACCCTCCAGCCCATCCGAGTAGTCGAGGCGCGTACCTGCCAGGTAAAGAAAACTTTTCATATCCACAATGAGTTTGATACCGTTGTATTCAAACTCCTTGTCATTCTCGTCCTTCATCTCAGCCGGATCACCAAATGATAAATCGTAGGTTAAACCTGAACAACCGCCACTGACCACAGAAACCCTGAGCGGTGTTTCCGGTTTTGCGCCCTGGCTGTTTCTTATCTTTTCTATTTGTTCGGCAGCTTTTTCACTAATTGTGATAGACATTTCAAACCCTCCAGTTTTTCAATTCTCCTATACAGAGATTACCTGAATTTCAGGATCAATTCTCTTAACCATGCTTTCAATGGCAAAGAGAGTCCCTGAGGTAGCGGTCGGGCATGTTCCGCAAGCGCCCTGGTAGTGTACTTTCAAACGGTTGCCGTCCAGTCCCAATATTTTCAAGCCGCCACCATCTGCCAGGAGATACGGGCGAACCTGTTCATCCAGCATCTTGTTTATTTGTTGCAACCGTGGGTCGGCAGATTCCATAACTTCGCGGGTTGCATGAACTTCATCATCCTGCTTCAAGTCAAAATTTGGTTTGGCTTCACGGATTGGGGGCGCAAGCTTTCTCAAAAGATCTGACCAAACTGCGCTGCCATCCTGTGTTACCGTCACATATTTATCAACGTAATACACATTAATGACACTATCGATGGCAAATAATGCTTCGGCAAGTGCATCGCCTTCTGCTTCTGAAGCGTTTTCAAATGACTTGGTCACCCCATTAGTCAGGGGTTCATTCAATACAAACCTCATTGCATCAGGATTCGGAGTACGTTCTATTTCTTTAATTTTTGGCATAATAATAAATCTATTTTTATTCTCTTTTATTCAGGTTTAGCAGATCACATGTCAAAAAACTCTTTCACATATTTGAGACCGTCAATAAACCGGTCCACGTCCTCTTTATTATTATAAAACGAAAGTGACAGCCTTGCTGTTGCAGGAACATTAAATCTTTTAAGTATAGGCTGAGCACAGTGATGGCCTGTTCTGATAGCAATTCCTTTTTTATCCAGAATTGTCCCCACGTCGTGTGCGTGTATATCATCAAAGATAAATGAGACAACCGAAGCTCTTTCAGGCGATTTCCCGATAATTCTGATACCTTCAATTTCATCAAACCGTTCAAGGGCGTATTGAACAAGTCCGGCTTCCCTTGCAGCTATATGCTTCATTCCGATAGATTCCAGGTAATCGACTGCCGAGCCCAGGCCAATGCCTGCGGCTATGGGTGGTGTTCCTGCCTCAAATTTGAAAGGAATTGTATTATATGTTGTTTCTTCAAAAGTAACCTTGTCAATCATGTCACCGCCTCCCCTGTACGGCGGCATTTCTTCAAGCAGTTCGTGACGGCCGTAAAGAATTCCAAAACCTGTCGGCCCGCACATTTTATGTGCAGAAAACGCATAAAAATCACATCCGATTTCCTGAACATCAACCTTTTGATGGGGAATTGCCTGAGCTCCGTCAATCAGGGTTGCTGCATTGTGCTTTCGGGCTATCCTGCATATCTCTTCAACCGGGTTTACTGTCCCAAGTGCGTTCGAAACATGAACCACTGCAACCATTTTGGTTTTGGCGTTTAAGAGCTTTTTGAATGCTTCCATATCGAGGGTGCCGTTATCCAGGACAGGAATGACTCTAATTACCGTACCCGTCTGTTCGGCAACCATTTGCCAGGGCACTATATTCGCATGATGCTCCATCTCAGAGAGTAAAATCTCATCACCTTTCTCAAAATTAACCCGGCCAAAACTGTTTGCAACAAGGTTTATGGAGTCGGTTGTGCCGGTAGTGTAGACAATTTCATGCTCGGATCCTGCATTGATAAATTTCTGAATTTTTTTCCTTGTAAGCTCATACTCATCGGTGGCTTTCTGACTCAGGGTATGAATGCCACGGTGAACATTTGCATGCTCAAATCTGTGATATTTGTCAAGTCTGTCGGCTACCATTGCCGGCATCTGACTTGAAGCGGCATTGTCAAGATATACCAGCGGTTGGCCATTTACATTTTGTTGAAGAACCGGAAAGTCTTCCCGTATCAAGTCAAAATCAGGAGTTGTTTTAATATGTTTCACATATTGGGTCATGCAGTCACTTTATGTACGTTGTTTGCGGCTGTATATTTTTTCACTTCATCGATAAGAAGTTTATGTACGGAATCGACTTCAATATTTTCGATGGTTTCAAGGGCGAAGGCATAAGTCAGTACTTCTTTTGCCTTTTGTTCGGTCATCCCACGGCTTTGCAGGTAGAAAACCTCTTCGGGATCCAGTTGCCCGATTGTAGCACCATGTGAACATAAAACATCATCAGCAAATATTTCGAGCTGTGGTTTTGTGTTTACAAGCCCTTCCATCGATAACAACAGGTTCCGGTTTTCCTGGAAAGAATCGATTTTCTGAGCATCTTTCCGGACAAAGATTTTACCGTTAAAGATAGAGTGTGCACTTCCGTTAACAACGACCTTGTGCAGCTGATGGCTCTCGGCAAATGGAAAACGGTGATCCAGAACGGAATGCGTATCGGCAATCTGATCGCCATCGATTAACACAAGCCCGTCTACGGTGAATTTCACGTCTTCTTCTTCCATCACCACTTTCGGCTCATTTCTTGAAAGCCTGGCGCCCAGTGTGATTGTGTAAGAATGATATTCAGCTTTATTTTCGAGATAAGCTGCCGGCCTGGATACATGAACTGCATTCTCGTTGTCTCTGATAATTCGAATATGATGAATATGTGAATTCCTTTTCAGCTTAAATTCGCCGACAGGAATTGTCATGTATTCATTCTCATCCGGCCCGATATGTTCTTCTATGATAGTTGCATTAGCACCTTCCTCAGCTACCAGTAAAGTCCTCGGGGCAGTTACAAAAGGATTTCCGGTATCCGAATATAAATTCAGGATTTGTATTGGAGATTCTGCGCTCACGTCTTTATCAATGTGGATATAGGCGCCATCGGAAAAGTAGAGCGTATTAAACGGCGTAAAGACATCATCTTCATAATTAGCAAGATGGCCCAAATATTGTTTAACGGGTTCATCATCAAGATGGTTATTCAAGTTTCCGATTGTTACACCTTCGTTTAAGCCATGAATCGATGATAATTTCTCGTTAAATTTTCCATTTATGAAAACGAGACGTGAATTTTGCGATTCCGGAATAAAGTATTGAGATGCATCAAAATCCGGCTTTATCGCTTCAGAGTAGTCAATTAATTGGAATTCAGTCCTGGTGATAGGCTTAAGGTCTGTAAACCTCCAGTCTTCATCTTTCCTGGTTGGGAAGGGAGTTGATTGAAGTTTATCAGAAGCAGATTCACGAATTTTCGTTAATGAATCAGGAACAATGCCCCGGTTTTCATCTGCCAGTTTATGTAAAATCGACTCTACTGCTATCAGCTCCATTATTTTGCCTCACCGTTTACAGTTGCATAAGATTCAAGCCACTCATAACCTTGCTCTTCAAGTTCAAAAGCCAGCGCCTTGTCACCCGATTTCACAATTCTGCCATTCATCATCACATGAACGTGATCGGGTATTACATAATCCAGTATTCTCTGGTAATGGGTTACCAATACTACAGCATTTTCATCCGTATGCAGTTTATTGATTCCGTCAGCTACAATTTTAAGGGCATCAATATCAAGGCCGGAATCGGTTTCATCCAGGAATGAGAGCTTTGGCTCAAGCACAGCCATCTGAAAAATCTCATTTCGCTTTTTTTCACCGCCTGAAAATCCGGTGTTTACGCTTCGGGTCAAAAACTCGGGCGCCATATCAACTAATTTGAGCTTATCCTGAATATAATCTTCAAATTCAAGCGGGTCGAGTTCTTCACGTCCCCTCGACTTTGCAATTGTGTTGTAGGATTCTCTGAGCAAGGTGTTATTTGTAACACCCGGAACTTCTACCGGGTATTGAAAAGCTAGAAAAATTCCAAGGTGCGCCCTTTCATCCGCATCCAGCTCCACTATACTTTCACTGTTATAGAGTATATCGCCTTCGGTGACTTCATACTCCGGGTGACCGGCTACCACTTTCGAAAGTGTGCTTTTACCGCTACCGTTCGGGCCCATTATCGCATGAATCTCTCCTTTATTTATCTTGAGATTCACCCCTTTGAGTATGGGTATATCCTCACCTTCAACTTGCACATGTAAATTTTTTATCTCTAACACTTTTATCTGATTTATTTAAGGATTTAAAATTAATTAGCCTACGCTTCCTTCAAGCTTGATATCAAGCAGTTTATTCGCTTCAACTGCAAATTCCATAGGAAGCTCTTTCAAAACTTCTTTACAGAAACCATTCACAATAAGTGAAATGGCATCATCTTCGCTAAGTCCGCGCTGTTGCAAATAAAAAATCTGGTCTTCCCCGACCCTTGAAGTAGTCGCCTCGTGTTCAACCTTTCCGGTGGGGTTGGCCGATTCGATGTAGGGAAATGTGTGAGCGCCACAAGTTTGACCTATCAGCATGGAATCGCACTGCGAATAGTTCCGGGCGTTATCTGCCTTTTTGCTGAATTTCACTTCACCCCGGTAGCTGTTGTTTGATTTCCCTGCAGAGATACCCTTGGAAATAATTGTACTTTTAGTATTCTTTCCGATATGTATCATTTTGGTTCCGGTATCGGCCTGCTGGCGTTTGTTGGTCACCGCAACAGAATAAAATTCACCGATCGAGTTGTCACCTTTCAGGATGACACTTGGATATTTGAGAGTTACGGCAGAGCCGGTCTCAAGCTGGGTCCAGGATATTTTGGAATTTTTCCCCTTGCACATACCTCGTTTTGTTACAAAGTTAAAAATACCGCCTTTTCCATCTTCGTCTCCGGCATACCAGTTCTGAATGGTGGAGTATTTGATTTCAGCATTATCAAGTGCAACCAGTTCTACTACAGCCGCATGAAGCTGATTCTTGTCGTACATCGGTGCCGTGCATCCTTCAAGATAGCTGACATGGCTGTTATCTTCGCAAATAATAAGCGTACGTTCGAACTGTCCCGAATCCATATTATTGATCCTGAAATATGTAGAAAGCTCCATCGGGCAGATTGTATCTTTGGGTACATAGCAAAATGAGCCGTCAGAAAAGACAGCTGAATTTAATGCTGCGTAAAAATTATCTCTTGCCGGTACAACCGAACCGAGATATTTTTTTACCAATTCCGGATGTTTCTGAACAGCTTCAGAAATTGAACAGAATATTACACCCGCTTCGGCAAGTTTTTCTTTAAAGGTTGTGAAGATTGAAACACTGTCGAACACTGCGTCAACGGCAACCCCGGCAAGCATTTTCTGTTCGTCCAGCGGAATTCCGAGTTTATCATAGGTCTCCTTGATTTTGGGATCTATATCGTCAAGGCTTTCAACTTCCGGCCTGTCTTTAGGTGATGAATAATACTGGACATTATCAAAGTCCGGAGATTCATACGTTGCATTGAACCATGAAGGTTCTTTCATTTCCTTCCAGTATCTGAAAGCCTTCAGCCGGTATTCGGTCATCCACTCCGGTTCATTCTTTTTTTCAGAAAGCAACCGGACAATATCTTCATTCAAGCCTTTGGGAAAATCCTCATACTCAACATCGGTTGTGAAGCCATATTTGTACTCCTCACCGATCATCGTTTCAAGTGTTTTTGTCTCGCTCATAAGTGTTTTTGAATTTTGAATATTTTCAGTACAATTTTAAAACGGATCAGTAACAGAAATCATTCACTAAACTGTAGTGATACTCTATTTATCTTTATCTGGAACTAATAAATATAAGCAAAATAAGGTGCCATGAAAAACGACTGAAAAGTCCGAATATATTCAAAGTGATATTTAAAAAACGCCTCAGATTATCTTTAAATTAACTTTTTTTACAATTGTCAGGTTATGAAGCCGGTTCACCCGGAAAAAAAAGAGTACCCCGTCTTTAAATTTGTTCTTAGTGTGCGTCTGAGAGCAAAGCGGCAACTGCGGCGGCATTTACAATATCCTTCCAACTGCAACCTCTTGACAAGTCCATATAGGGTTTCGCCAGCCCTTGCAAAATGGGGCCTGTAGCTTCAGCTTCGGCCAGTCTTTCGGTAATTTTATAGGCAATATTAGCTGCGTTCAAATCGGGAAAAATAAACACATTGGCTTTACCCTTTAATGGCGAGCCCGGTGCTTTTTTCTGAGCGATCTCCGGAACAAATGCTGCATCGAACTGAAGCTCGCCATCGAGAAGCAGCTCGGGATATTGTTTTTTTGCGATCTCAACAGCTTCTTGAACCTTCTCAACGCTTTCATGCCTGGCACTACCCTTTGTAGAGAAGGAAAGAAATGCAACCGCAGGCTCCGTTCCAGTTAATATCTGATGTGTTTTTGCAGAATTTACTGCAATATCGGCTAACTGTTCCGGTTCAGGTTCAGGTACAACGCCACAATCCGCATAGGTCACAACCTGCCCGTTTTTCAATTTCATCAAAAAGATACTTGACACTATTTTGGAGTTTTTTGCCAGTCCGGCCGTAGCCAAAGCCGCGCGAATCACGGAGGCAGTAGTTGCAATGGAACCGGCTACTGCTCCAGCCGCATAGTCTGTAGCTGTTAACAATCCGGCATAATGTAGTGGATCTGACGCTCTTTGAATTAATTCCTGTTCGGTAAAATTTTTGTGCGATAATCGCTGCTTCAGGTTCTCGAATAACTCTTCCTGCCGGGATTCATTTCCCCAGTTTTTTACCTGTACCACCCCCGATGCTACTATCTCCAGGCCATTATTTTTTGCAGTTTTAAGTATTTCATCACCGGAACCAATGAGAAGTGGATTAAGAATCTCATTTTCTGCCAGATATTCTGCAGCTTTCAAGACTCTCAAATCTTCCGGCTCAGGCAATACAATGGTTTTATCATTGAGCTTTTTAGCTTTTTGTATAAGTGTTTGCATTTTTGATATGGTAATTAAAAAATTAAAGCAGTAACAAAATTGCGGCCAGGGTAATAATTATTCCGGCCCATTGTGAAGGGGTTAAAAAGTCGCCCCATTTGGCAAAACCTAAAACCGTACCTCCCAACACAGTCAGGATATTTACAACCGGGTATACGATTGCACCATTCATTACCAAAAGTGCATCAATTAAAAATAAAGAAGAATACAAATTCGGAATGCCTATAATTACGCCCAGTAAAACTTCCCTTCTGTTCAATCTCTGTTTTTTACCGGTCTGCTTTTTTAAAATACCTGCAATAAAAGCAGTGGCGAAAACAAGGCTCATAAACAATTCTTTCGAAAAAGAGCTACTGAACTCCGATTCGAATATTTTCAGGGATGCATCCCCAAAACCGGTAAAAAAAAACAACAACATGAGAAGCCATGAAGCCGAAAAGTTCTTTGTAAAGAAACTCTTCTTGTCGGGAACCAATAAAACCAATGCAATAAATACAAATATTATTCCAACCCATTCTTTTGAACCAATTTTCTCCAAATACCAGAAAGCCGACAGAAAGACAGGTATGATCAGTGAAATCCTCATAGCGGAAACACTCACACCCACACCGTTAAGGTGAACCGATTTACTATAAAAGAAAAAATTGGTAATGAAAAAAATTCCGGTTATACCGGCGAGAACCCAAAGTAAAAGCGGCACTTCCGGGACAACCTGAACCGGATTTTTTTCCAGGGAAATCGTCCATGAAAAAATAGCAGCTGCCAGGTAATTAACAATGAGCACATTCAGGGTATCCAGTTTTTTATTTTCAACGACTTTAAGCAGATGTGCAATCAAAACTGAACATGCGGAACTTAATAATATGAACAGCCAGCCGGTTGTCATTCCGCTATGTTCAAATCAATCGAGCCGAAAACCTGGATCTCCTGCGGCCTGTCGAAAAGTCGCCTTGCCGTATAATCTACATTATTTTGAATATACCCGATGATATCAATAAGATTGGCCCTGCCTTGTTGCAGGGCTTCAGCCCAGTGATAGATGAATACCCGGTGCTGCTTGTCATCACTGCCTCTGCCAGAAAAAGTAACTGAACGCTGATTCGGTCTTGAACTGAATATTACAACCGATTCATCCCGGTTTTCAGTAATTATATCAGATAAATTCTCCAAAATATCAGGCCCGTACACTTCATATTCTGTATCTTTGAGATCCGACTCTGTCAGGTATACAAGATCGGCCAGAATTACCAGCCTGTTGTATTGAAGCGAAGCCAGTTCCTGAAAATAAGCTGAAAGACTCTGTCCGGATAAAATTTCACCATTATTCTCAATAATAAGATTTGCCTCCCCCTCTTCATTAAGAGCCGTTTTACCTGAAATGTACACCCAAACGGTATTGAGCGAATCATCACGAACCGAAGAAAGTGTACTTTCAATTTCGCCCTTATTCAATTGGTCGTTTATATAAATTTGCCCCGGTTTCATCATGAAAGCACGCAACATGTAAGATTCAAATAACTGGATATCACGTTCCAGAATTTCACGGTCCTGACCTTCCTCAAGAACCGCACTGCTCAAAATCAAAGCCCTGTCGTGTGAATTGTGCGCTTTTAAAGGTTCAATATTGCTTTCGACATCAATTTGGCCGTATGGAATTTCACGGACTGAAGTTAAATCAAACCCGCCTGACTCGCCTTCTGTTCTCCATTCCACATTCGACTGATCCTCAGGAAGATAAGTTTTGGTTCCGCCAAACAGAACTTCATACCACTCTTCATTGATTTTATTCAAAAAAGGCAATGAATTACCTCCCATTAGATTCGTAAAAACATTCAGCTCCGAGAAATCCGGTGTTGTTCTGAGTGCAACCGAGTCAGAATTTACGACGACAAACGGCGCCAGAAAATTTTTTATCTCTACTGGAAATTCAAACATTTTCCCGGCATATTCTGCACTAAGCATTACATCACCGGGTTCTTCACCTGTAATTACCCGTGCCGAAAAAAATGAGGTGAGATCGAGGTCAAAAATATTATCGGAAAAGTCAAAACTTCTGTTTTGTATGATGATTGAATCTTTGTAGGCAATGGTTAACGTGAGTTCTTCGATGTCTTCCGGGGATGTATTTACAGTATCGGTCTGGGTAATAAACCCGCTTGTTCTCATAAACCTGTATTCACCGGTTTTGATTGGCTCACCGGCAGGTTTCAAATTAAGAACTGAAAGCAGGGCTAAAATACCTCCGCTTAAATTGAGGCCTGCTTTTTGAGTTGAAGAGGGTGAATTTATAACATTTCCCGAGTTTGCCGCATAAAAAGTAATTGCCGAACCCGCTATTGCAAACAGGGCGAAAACAAACTTGGGTTTGTACGTTTGAACCGTTCTCTCCATCCTGACTCTCTGGGGAATTTGAACATCTACAATATCAACTGCTTTTAAAGCAATTTCCGGATCACGGACAGTCGGGCGGCTTTCCAAAATCAAGGATTTTGATCGCCGGATCACCTCCTTTTCTTCCTGCTGGTCGGTACTGTAAATTTCAGAAAGCGTCCATTTGGTAGTGGTACACGATAATAGAAGAAATGCAGTTGGCAGAAATATGATAATTTTTTTTAGCATGCTTAGAATGTAATCACTGCACCGATTCCTACCAGGCTTCTGTACCTCACCTCATTGGTTCTCCCCGGTTCTGACAACCAGAAAGGGATTTCATACCTGAATACAAACCCCCGGGGTTTACCCATAGCATCCGGCAGGTTAAACGATATTGAAAACCCGCCGCCTGCATCGGCAAATACCTTGTCTACTTCATTTTCTGTAATTCCGAGAGGTGTTCCCATATCATAAAAGAGATAAGACCTGAAATCAAGAAATTCGCCTATGAAGGGGATATCGTTAAAGATGCGTCCGATAGGCGTTGGATAATCAAATTCTGCATTTAATGCCCCCATTGAATTCACCAAAAACGGCTCTCCCCTGTCGAATGATTTAAAATCATCGCCCGAGTAACCGCGAAGGTTTGGGCCGCCTGCCACATTAAAATTACCCCCTGTCAAAAATGAATTGGGAATGGTGCCTTTGGCACGTGTAAACCCGCTATCCATCCACTCTATTTGTTGCGAAATACTTCGTGAAAAACGGTACTCCGGATCGGCATCATCCGAAGAAGCACCAGCAAACAGACGGATTTTGAAACCAAGGTTTTCACCAAGAGGCACAGTTTGGGCAACTGTAACTTTGCCGGATGTAAAAGGATTATCGAGGGTCTGAAAGAATCCTTTCGCATCTAATAGAATTCTTCCCAGTGAATTTTCTCCCCTGTAAGAAATAAACGGGGAAAGGATGCCATTGAGCTCATTGCTCCATAATATTGGAAACTGGGCATACCTGCGGTTAAATCTTTTTTCCACATGATAAAATACTCCGGTTTCAATATAGTTTGTCTCGTTAAAACCCTGCTGCCATCTCTTTGTAAAACCTGCACCGTGCCTCTGAAATCCCGCCCTGAATAAACTGGTTGCCTGTATGTTTCCCTCGCTGCCAAAATCAGATATTGCCCTGATCGGCTGGGTATAATTAAAATAGTAAGAAACGGGATCGTCCGGGATCCACGTTCCGAGCCACAAGCCCGCATCAATTCGGTGCGGGCCGTCATCAAAGGTTCCCGGCACTTGTCCTGTAATACTGGCTCCGATCCTTATTCCGTCAATATCATTATACCAGATATCCGGTGCGGGCAATATCTCGTACGCTTTTTTTTCCTGTGGAAAGGCCTTTCCAAACAGGAAAAGAAACAGAATCAAAAACAACAACAAGAAATTAGCTACTTTGGGGGTAAAGTCCACTCTTTTAAAATTTTTTCTTTTAATAAAATTTTATTTATCAGGTGTATAATACGAATTTGTTCCGGCCAATAAATATATGATTCCGATTGTTCTGCTTCAATCCATTTAAAGCCGGAATGCTCACTATCCAGAACGGGCGTTGCATTTTTGGAAACCTGAGCTCCAAAAGCAGGGATTATGTGAACAAGGTCAGAGGCCGCTTCATAAAAATGATTGATAGTGGGCACGGTCCAGAATAGTTCCGGGGCCAGGTTTGTCTCTTCTTTAAATTCTCTCACAGCAGCTTCCCACCTTGTTTCATTGTTCTCAACTTTGCCGCCGATCATCCGCCACTGTCCTTCGTAGATTTTGCCTTCAGCACGTTTTAAGATCAGGAATAGTGGTTTTTTTTCTGGCGTCAGTTTATACGGATAAACATCAATGAGTTTTTTTAACGTCATCTTTGATCTTTGCCTGAAAGTATTCAAGGGTTTTCTTAAGCCCTTCCTTGCGGTCAATCCTTGGTTCCCAGTTCAATACCCGCCTTGCTTTACTGATATCTGGCTGGCGTACTTGGGGATCGTCTTTCGGAAGTTCCTTAAATACAATTTCACTGTTGCTTCCAGTCAATTCAATAATCTCTTTTGCAAATTCCAGAATGGTAATCTCCTGCGGGTTGCCGATATTTACCGGCTCAACCTCGTCAGACTGTGATAAAAGATAGATCCCCTCAACCAGATCATCGACATAAGTAAATGAACGTGTTTGTGAACCGTCGCCGTAAACCGTTATATCATCACCCTTTATCGCCTGGCTCATGAATGTGGGCAACGCCCTTCCATCATCGAGCCGCATCCTGGATCCATATGTGTTGAAAATTCTTACAATCCGGGTTTCAATATCATGATATCTGTGATAAGCCATTGTCATTGCTTCTGCAAAGCGCTTGGCTTCGTCATATACTCCCCGGAACCCGATCGGGTTTACATTTCCCCAATAATCTTCTTTCTGAGGATGAACTAGCGGATCGCCATAGACTTCACTGGTGGATGCCAGCAGAAACCGTGCATTTTTTTCTTTGGCAAGGCCCAAAGCCTTATGTGTACCGAGCGACCCTACTTTCAGAGTCTGAATCGGCATTTCAAGATAATCGATCGGCGACGCAGGGGAAGCAAAATGAAGAATCAGGTCGAGATCACCTTTTATATATATAAAATTGGTTACATCGTGTTTGATAAATTCAAAATCCGTATTACCTGCAAGATGAGCTATATTATCAAGATTCCCGGTCAGTAAATTATCCACACAAACAACCTCCCACCCCTCGCCAAGATACCTGTCACATAAATGCGATCCTAAAAAACCTGCACCGCCCGTTATTAAAACTCTTTTTTTTCGAGTCATACCCGTAAGATTAATTTATTATTTGATTACAGGCCGGCCAACCGAGTAATAGGTAAGGCCCGCTTTTTTGGCATCATTCAATTCATAGAGATTTCGTCCGTCAAAAACGAGCGGCTCATTCATCCTGTTTTTGAATGTATCGATATCGGGCCTTCTGAATTCATTCCACTCCGTACAGATCACAAGGGCATCAATATTATCCAGAACCGAATCCCTGTCGTTAACAAATTTAATTTTTTCAAGGGTCTTTTCATCTGAAGCCGCCTTAAATGTTTCAACAGCTTCAGGATCGTAAGCTATCATTTTTGCTCCTGCTTCGGCAAGTTTTCGGGTGATGTACAACGAGGGAGCTTCACGTACATCATCGGTTTCAGGTTTAAAGCTGAGCCCCCAGACTCCGAATGTCTTTTCTTTTATGTCGCCACCGTAGTGGTTCATGATTTTTTCAACGATTGAAACTTTCTGGCTTTCATTTACTTCCATTACCGAACCCAGAATTTTAAAATCGTACTCGTATTGGTTTGCCGTATAGTGAATTGCCTGTACATCTTTGGGAAAACAGCTTCCTCCGTAACCGATTCCGGCAAAGAGAAATCGTTTTCCGATTCTTGAATCCGTACCGATTCCCCTTCTTACATTATCAACATTTGCACCGACCCGTTCGCAAATATTCGCGATTTCGTTCATAAACGTGATTTTCGTTGCAAGCATTGCATTGGCGGCATACTTGGTGATTTCCGCACTTCGTTCATCCATCACAATAATCGGGTTGCCGCTTCTTACGAATGGTTCATACAGGGTATGCATTATACCGGCTGCGCGCTCACTTCCGGTACCGATAACTACCCTTTCTGGTTTCATAAAATCATCGACTGCCGCCCCTTCCCTCAGAAATTCAGGATTTGATACAACATCAAATTCGGAATCTGTTTCTTTCGCTATAATCTCGCGAACCTTATCAGCTGTTCCCACAGGAACGGTACTTTTATTTACAACAACTTTATAATCTTTTAGCTTATTGAAAATCTTTCCAAGCTCTCCTGCGACTTTTTTAACGGCGGTAAGATCTGCCTGACCGTCCGCGCCGGGTGGAGTTGGCAAGCAGAGAAAAATTACATCCGCGGGTTTAACCGCACTTTCAAGTTCGGTAGTAAAAGTCATCCTTTTTTCACGAAGCGCCCTTTCAAAAACATGTTTCAATCCGGGTTCATAAATAGGTAATTCGCCTCTTTTTAGTCGTTCCACTTTGTCGTTGTCAATATCCACACAAATCACATCATTGCCGCTGTCGGCAAAACAGGTTCCGCTAACCAGGCCTACATAGCCTGTCCCCACTACTGTTATGTCCATAGGTTATCTTTCTATCTTTTTTATTTCGAGTTCAAGTTTCCCGGCCGGCACATCTACGTTTACCACGTCTCCCACTTCCTTGCCAAGCAGTGCCCTGCCTATGGGTGAATCAACCGAAATTTTCTTTTGTTTAAAGTCGGCTTCGTCTTTCGAAACCAATGTATACTGCATCTCCTTATCGGTCTTTTTATTTAAAATCGTAATTGTCGACAAAAGATAGGCCTTCGAAGAATCGATATTTTTATCATCAATAATTTCAGATGTTGCAAGGGTGTTTTCAAGCTCTGCAATTTTCTTTTCGAGATATCCCTGCGCTTCTTTGGCCGCATCATATTCCGCATTCTCACTCAGATCACCTTTTGCCCTTGCTTCAGCAATATCTTCTGCTATCTCTTTCCTTCCGCGTGTTTTAAGGTCACGCAATTCCTCTTCCATTTTTTCATATCCTTCCCTGGATAAATAATTCTTTTTCATAGTACCTGTTTATTGTCAAATTAAAATAGAAAAACAGCACAGATATGTGTTTAGCGGTTCGAATCAAACAAGCTGATCCCGACAGTTGTCGGGACTGGATCTGTCAGCGTTGTGAACCATAGGCAATTCCCTTTGACGCTGACAGGAGGTCCGGAAAAGACACCGGACGACGCTGTCAGGTTGCTGAACACAAACGGTTGCTGTTTTGAATATTATTTCTATTTGGTTTCAAATGTTGAAAAATAAAGCCTAATCTGCTGTTTACCAACTGAAAAATTTCTAATATTATTATCCTGTGCAAAAACAGGCACAGTTTCATTTAAAATATGATTTAATTTTAAAACAAGTTACAGAATCCCAATTACATATCTTATCAATGAGCACTTCTGAACCAGCCGGATTTAAAAAACTGACTTCAAGAGAAATACTGAAACAGAATCACAATCGTAAATCCCCCTTATCGGAATCATTCGTCGTCTGGCTTCATAATATACGCAGTGCCCATAACGTGGGTGCGGTTTTCCGGTCGGCTGACGCATTTGGAGTCCAGCGTCTCCTTCTTTCCGGTTACACCCCATCGCCTCCTGATACTTCTATTTCAAAAACGGCACTGGGGGCGGAAAAAAATGTGGCATTCAAAAAAATCGATGGAGATAATCTTCCCAAAATTATGGAAGAACTTAAAATAAACGGATACAGGATTCTCGGGCTTGAACAAACCGTACAAAGCAAAAACATCCACACATATCAATTGCAATCGAGAAAAAACTGTCTTTTGATGGGCAACGAAGTCACAGGAATAGATGAAATTCTTTTCAAATTCATTGATGATATGATTTTGATCCCTCAGTACGGGCACAAACACTCATTAAACGTATCTGTTGCAGCAGGGGTAGCACTTTATGCGTTCACAGATAAGGCAGCATCCCAGTTTTAAAAAAATGGTTCCTGATTTTTCATAAATCTGTTGGTAATTTATACTCACTCCCGTTATTTTCGGCGATTAAAACAAACAACAAAATTTTTCATGTCAAAACGCATTCTGGTTACATCCGCATTGCCTTATGCAAACGGCCCTATTCACCTGGGGCATCTTGCAGGAGCTTATCTTCCATCTGACTTGTTTACAAGGTATCAGAGGCTTAAAGGCTCCGAGGTGATACACATTTGCGGATCCGATGAACATGGGGTGCCGATTACCATTGCTGCTGAAAAGGAAGGTGTTTCGCCAAAAGAAATCGTCGACCACTTTCATAAGATCAACAAAAAGTCATTTGCTGAGTTCGGTATTCATTTCGATTATTACGGAAGAACAAGTTCGGAAGTACACATAAAAACGTCTCAGGATTTCTTTTTAAATCTTTATGAACAAGGCATTTTTAAAAAGAAAACCGAAGAACAGCTTTATGACAGTGAAGCCGATATGTTTCTGCCCGACCGCTATGTTAAAGGTGAATGCCCTAAATGCGGTTATGCCGAAGCATATGGCGACCAGTGTGAAAAATGCGGCAGCTCATTATCGCCGGCTGAACTAATTAACCCGGTAAGTACTATCACCGGAAACAAACCGGTTTTAAAAGAAACGACCCATTGGTATTTGCCGCTTGGTGATTTCCAGGATAAACTTGAAAAGTGGATTGATTCTAAAACGGACTGGAAGCCCAATGTTACCGGCCAGTGCAGGAGCTGGATTCAAAGCGGCTTGTCTGACCGTGCTGTTACCCGCGATTTAAAGTGGGGAGTTCCGGTACCGCTGGATAATGCCGAAGGCAAAGTTCTTTATGTCTGGTTTGACGCACCGATCGGATATATTTCTGCCACAAAGGAGTGGGCTGAAGAAAAAGGTGATCCTGAACTTTGGAAAACCTTTTGGAAGGATAAAGAAACACGCTTAATCCATTTTATCGGGAAAGATAACATTGTTTTCCACTGTATCATGTTCCCCGCGATGCTGATGCAGCATGGAGAATTCATAGTCCCTGACAATGTACCTGCCAATGAGTTTCTGAATCTTGAAGGCAGAAAACTTTCCACATCCCGCGGCTGGGCTGTCTGGCTGAATGAATACCTCGAAGAATTCAATCCAGATTTGCTTCGGTATGTTTTGGGTACAACCCTGCCTGAAACCAAGGATTCCGATTTTTCCTGGCATGATTTTCAAACCAGGGTCAATTCGGAACTTGCCGACATTTTGGGCAATTTCATTTTCAGAACCGTTTCTTTTACAACCCGCTTTTTTGATTCGGCCGTACCGGAACTGAAGTTGCCCTCTGAACGAGATCTTAACGCACTTGATGCCATTCGGGAGTTCAAGACTAAAATTGAAACATCATATGACAGCTTCAGATTCAGGGAAGCTATTTCTGAAACCATGAATCTTGCGAGGGCAGGAAACAAATATTTTACGGAAACGGAACCGTGGAAAACAAGAAAAGAAGATCCACAGGCTTGCGGGAATACACTTTATGTCTGTTTACAAATAGCTGCTGCACTTTCGGTTTTATTCGACCCGGTTTTGCCGTTTTCAATGTCACGCCTGAGAAAAAATCTCGGGCTAAATGAAAAAATCGATTGGAACGATGTTAACAGCAAAATGTTGAAAAGCGGAAACCCTGTGGAACCGGGAGAGATCCTTTTTTCCAAAATCGAGGATGAAACGGTTCAGAAACAAATTGACAAACTGGAAGAAAGCAGCAAGGCAGAGAAAGCTGAAAAACAGGAAAGTTTCCCTGAACTTTCAAACCCTATCGATTTTAAGGATTTTGCCAAGCTGGATATACGTGCCGGCGAAATTCTTGAGGCTGAATCCGTTGAAAAATCCAAAAAACTGATCCGCATCTTGGTTGATATCGGCATTGAAAAAAGAACCATTCTTTCGGGTATTGCCGACTATTTTAATCCTGAAGATCTCCCCGGGAAAAAAGTGTGTGTTGTGGCAAACCTGAAACCTAAAAAAATGATGGGCATTGAAAGCAATGGCATGATTTTGATGGGCGAAGAACCCGACGGTAGACTTCATTTTGTAAAATGTAACGCCAAACCAGGAAGCCCTGTAAAGTAAACACATGCAGAAACCCGATAAGCATCAGCCGGGCTGTACTGTCCGAAACAATAAAACAGCCTTCACTATTTTTGTACCTTTTGCAAAAAATGTTGTCTGCAATATTTATGATTCTTACGATTCCTCATCCCCTGTGCATGTCATTGAACTAAAAAAAGATGCTGACGACTTTTGGACGGGAGATTTTGACGAAGAGTTATATGAGCATTGGTATACATATAAGGTTAACTTTAAAAAAGATAAGAAACCAAAAACCCCGTATGCCGGGGAAGAATTTGCCGATCCTTACAGCCGGCATGTTACTGTACGGCACAATTACCGGCAAGATGCAAAAAGTTACATTTTTAAAGATGAGTTCGACTGGGAAGATGACCCATTCGTGGCTCCTGAAGATCCGAGAGATCTGATCATTTATGAAACACATCTTAAAGATCTCACGGCACATCCCTCATCGGGAAGTAAAATTCAAGGCGATTTTAAAAGATTTTGTGAGCCCTCTCAAAAAGGAGGAATCAATCATTTAAAAAAACTCGGGGTCAATTGTGTAGAGTTTTTGCCCTTACAAAAATTTGCCGTAGTCGAACCGCCATTTTGTGAAGAGACCGAAGAGGGTTTTTTAAATAGCTGGAATCCCTACTCATACAATTATTGGGGATATATGACCTCTTTTTTCTTTGCACCTGAAAATATATATGCGTCCGATTCGCCTGACAATCCTGACGCAGATGAAATCCTCGGAAAAAAACCTGATGCCGTTAACGAATTTAAACAGGTAGTTAAAGAGCTTCATAAAAACGGAATTGCCGTCATTATGGATGTTGTTTATAACCATACCTCACTTTTTGACAAAAATCCGCTTACTCATTTACTTCCCGATATTTACCTTAGACGGGATAAAAAAGGAAACCTTGTTAACAGAAGCGGCACGGGCAATGAATTTCGCTCTGAACATGCCGTGGCAAGAAAGCTGATTACAGATTCGATTACATATTGGATGAAAGAATACCATATTGACGGTTTTCGCTTTGATCTTGCTGCTCTGCTGGATGAAGAAACCTGGGATGAAATTCGTGAAATTGCAAGAGAGATAAATCCCAATGTTATTTTGATTGCAGAACCCTGGGGCGGCCGATATGCTCCATATCAATTTTCCGACCACGAATGGGCTTCCTGGAATGACCAGATCCGGAATGGAATAAAAGGGTCAGACCCTATACATGATCCGGGTTTTATTTTTTCATCCTGGCAAAGAGAAACCGGCCGTTCCAAACTCGAAAATTTTTTCAGGGGAACCTTGAGGGGATTCGATAGCGGCTTGTTTAAAAACAGTTCACATAGTGTAAACTATCTTGAAAGCCACGACGGATATACACTTGGTGATTTTATCCGAATTGCATTTGAAAACTCCAAAGCGAGAGAAAAAATTGACGAAAGAAAACAACATCTGAAATTAAAACCTCAGGAGCTCAGTGCAGCAAAACTGGCCGCACTGGCTTTGATGACCTCACAAGGTATAACCATGCTTCACACCGGGCAGGAATTCGGAAGGTCAAAAATAATCTCAAACAACCGGCTTGATGATGATTCCGGAAAAATTGACCATAACAGTTATGAAAAAAATGATGAAACCAACTGGATTAATTTTGAAGATATCAGTTTAAACGCTGAGCTCTTTCATTACTACAGAGGGCTGATAAAAATAAGGCGGCAGGCACCCGCTTTGAGAAAATCCGATCCTGATAACATCTGTTTTGACCACTATGGAGATCCGCTTGCCGTAAGTTTTTACATATCAGGCATTAGCAGTAACGACATATATGATTATTATGTGATTTTGAACGGCAATGCCTATGAAAATACCGGGTTTAATCTACCGGGAGGTTCCTGGGAGCTGCTGGCAAATAGTGAAATTGCATCTCCGGCAGTAATTGATATATTGACCGGACATTTAAACCTGGCACCGCGTGCAGGCTTGCTGCTAAGAAGGCTTCGTTTTCAATAATGATTTAATTAATTGGTTTTTTAATTCTTCCAAAATATTTTACACCGGAAATATTAACATTTAATCCATAATAAATTGGCACAACAACCTGCGAATGAAAGAGGTACCTGGAATTCGAAATTAGGATTTATATTGGCCGCGGCCGGTTCAGCTGTTGGTCTTGGAAATATCTGGCGGTTCCCCACCGAAGCTGCCGCGAATGGCGGCGCAGCCTTTTTGTTGATCTACCTCATCTGCGTTTTTTTAATAGGTTTTCCTGTAATGCTTGCAGAGCTAAGCATCGGCAGAAGCTCTCAAAAAAATCCCGTGGGTGCATTTAAGGCACTAAGCAAAAACCGTTTTTTCCCGCTGGTTGGATTTTGGGGTGTTTTATGCGGCGCCATGGTTCTGTCCTTTTATGCAGTTGTGGCAGGATGGACATTCAGTCATGTTTTTGTTGAATTTTTTACTTTTTCGGGGATGTCTGACACAGCTGCCCTGCTTTCTGATGTAAGCAATGGATATATTAACAGCTTTTTTGCCATTATGTTTATGGGTTGTACCATCTTAATTCTAATGGGCGGCGTTAGCGATGGCATTGAAAGAGCCACAAAACTTATGATGCCGATGCTGGTTATCATTCTTTTAATAATGACCGGTTATGCTCTTTTTCAGCCGGGAGCCGGAGAAGGCCTCAGGGTTTATCTTCAGCCTGATTTTTCAAAAATAAACGGGCCACTCATATTAGCAGCCATGGGACAGGCATTCTTTTCACTCTCACTTGGAATGGGAGCACTGATTACATACGGTTCTTACCTCAGCAAAAAAGAAAATATTCCCGAAGCTGCCGTCTATGTAACTTTTTCTGATGTAGGTATTGCTTTTCTCGCAGGCTTGCTGGTTATACCTACCATGTATATTGCACAGGCACAAGGAATGGAAATTTTTGGGACGGATGGAGAACTGCTTGCCGGAACCGCACTGATTTTTCAACTTTTGCCGGAACTCTTTTCACAAATGGGCGGATTGCTCGGGCTTGTATTTGGTGTTTCATTCTTCTTCCTGCTAAGTATTGCCGCATTAACCTCATCTATTTCACTTCTTGAAGTACCCGTTTCATATGTTATTGACGAATTCGATGTCAGAAGAAAAAAAGCCGTACTCTCTCTTGGGGGAGGAATCCTAATAATTTCACTTATTATCTCATTTAATATTGCACTGATTGACCATATTGATTTCATATTCAGCGTAATTGGGCTGCCGCTCGGCGGTCTTTTAATCTGTATTTTTGTTGCCTATGTCTGGAAAACCGAAAATGCCATTAATGAACTAAAAGAAGGCTATGCAGCTTTTAAATCATCAATTCTAAAAAAAGTTTGGCCATTCTTTATTAAAATCGTATGTCCGATTATCATAGTTATGATATTGATATACAGCGTAATGTGATGATAAAATGCCGATTTTTTAAATTAGAAAAGAATTTAGTTATTAATTCAAATATTATATATTAAAATCACCTATGTCAAAAGTAAGCACTTCAGATTTTCGTCCAGGCTTGAATATTTTGGTTGACGATGAGATCTATTCAATTGTTGATTTTCAGCATGTAAAACCGGGAAAAGGAGGCGCGTTTGTACGAACCAAATTAAAGGGAGTGGTGAATGAAAAAACCATTGATAAAACATTCAGGTCCGGTGAAAGCGTTGAATCGGTTCGCGTGGAACGGCAGCCGTATCAATTTTTGTATATCGATGGCAATCTTTATTACTTTATGCACAAAGAAACCTATGAACAGATTCCCCTTGAAAAAAGCAGGGTAGAAAAACCTGAATTTATATCTGAAGGTGAAACCTGCACTCTGGTTATCGATGTTGACAACGACCAGGTTCTGTATGCCGAACCACCCGATCAGATTGAAGTTGAAGTTACCAAAACCGACCCGGGAGTTCGTGGCGACACAGCACAGGGAGGCTCGAAGCCTGCTGAAATTGTTTCAGGGGCTTCCGTAAATGTACCTCTATTTATTAATGAAGGTGACATTATTAAAGTGGATACACGCACCGGCGAGTATCTTGAACGAGTAAAAACCAAATAAAATCATGGATCTTAAACTTATAAAAAACCTGATATCTCTCATTTCGGAAAGTGACGTTAATGAAGTTTCTATCGAAGAGGGTGAATTTAAGATAAAGGTAAAAAAACAATCCGATTCGCCCGCAACTGTTCAATATCAGGCACCTCAACAAGCAGCTCCACAGCCAACTTCACAGCCGGCAACACCTGATGCTGCAAAAAAGGCTGAAGAAACGTCTGCCGGAACAAAGAGTGCTCCTTCAGAAAAAGCAAAGGATGGCGAACAAGTGAAATCTCCCATTGTTGGAACCTTTTACAGGTCGCCATCACCCGAAGATGATCCCTTTGTAAAAAACGGCGACAAAGTTGAAAAAGGGCAGGTACTTTGCATCATTGAGGCTATGAAAATCATGAATGAGATTGAAGCCGACTTCAGCGGAACCGTACAGGAAATCCTTGCAGAGGATGGACAGCCGGTTGAATATGATCAACCTCTTTTTATCATCAAAAAAGATTGAATCGAATCTGACCACCCATAAATACGGGAATTCATGTTTAAGAAAATACTTATAGCAAACCGCGGTGAAATTGCACTCCGCGTAATCCGGACCTGTAAAGAAATGGGGATAAAAACGGTTGCCGTCTATTCTACGGCTGACCAGGACAGTCTTCATGTTAAATTTGCCGATGAGGCTGTTTGCATCGGGCCTCCTCCCGGCCGCGACAGTTACCTGAAAAAAGCATCCATCATGGCTGCTGCAGAAATAACCAATGCGGAAGCGATTCATCCCGGCTATGGTTTCCTTTCGGAAAATGCAGAATTCAGCAGAATTTGTGCGGAACACAAGCTGAAGTTTATCGGCCCGTCGCCCGAAATGATTGAAACCATGGGCGACAAGGCGACAGCTAAGAAAACCATGATGAAAAACAGTGTGCCGGTGGTTCCCGGCTCGGAAGGAGTTGTTAATGATCCCGACGAGGCAAAAAAAATTGCTGATGAAATGGGATACCCCGTAATGATTAAAGCCAGTGCAGGAGGCGGTGGACGCGGAATGAGGATTGTGGAAGAGTCGGACAAATTTAAAAATTCTTTCAGTACCTGCAGAAATGAAGCCGAATCGGCGTTTGGCAATCCGGAAGTATATATTGAAAAATTTGTAACTGACCCGCGGCACATTGAAATACAGGTACTCGGCGACCAGCACGGGAATGCCATTCACTTGGGAGAACGGGAATGCTCGCTGCAACGCCGGCACCAGAAAGTGCTTGAAGAATGCCCCTCTCCCATTATGACTCCTGAACTTCGTGAAAAAATGGGAGAAGCAGCAGTTAACGCATGTAAAGCCATTGATTATGAAGGCGCCGGAACTATCGAATTCCTCGTTGATAAAGACCGCAATTTTTACTTTATGGAAATGAATACCCGTATTCAAGTTGAGCACCCTGTAACTGAAGAAGTTACCAATTACGATCTGATAGCCGAACAGATCAAAGCTGCTGCCGGAATAAAACTTGATGACAGGCCTCTGAAAATGCGGGGCCACGCTATCGAGTGCAGAATCAATGCCGAAGATCCCGAGTTCAACTTCAGGCCTTCTGCTGGGTTAATTACCGCATTTAACGTCCCGGGAGGACATAGTGTTCGCGTAGACACCCATGCATATTCCGGTTATAAAATCCCGCCGCATTACGATTCCATGATTGCTAAACTAATTGTCAGCGCGCCAACACGTACGGATGCCATCAACAGAATGAGAAGGGCCTTAAAGGAATTTGTTATAGAAGGCGTAAAAACCACAATACCCTACCACTTGCAACTTATGGATGATGAAGGTTTTAAAGCCGGTAATTTCAACACAAAATACCTTGAACAAAAATTCCGGTTCAAAGCCTGAGAATTTTTTACTTAATCTTTTCTTTGCCGGAATATTCATAAATTAAATTGCCATATATAAAACCTAATGCTACAACAAAACAAATACAAAGGAGCTAACTTGCCATGAAATATCCTGAAAACCTGAAATACACTCGCGAACACGAATGGGTGAAAGACAATGAAGATGGAACAATTACCATCGGAATTACCGACTTTGCACAAAGTGAGCTCGGTGATATTGTTTTTGTAGAACTTGAACCCGAAGGATCGGAATTTGACAAGGAAGAGGTTTTTGGAACAGTTGAAGCCGTTAAAACCGTATCCGAATTATTTGCCCCTGTTTCCGGAAAAATTATTGAAATAAATGAAAACCTTGAAGATGATCCTGAACTGGTAAATAATGATCCATACGGTGACGGCTGGATGATTAAATTTAAGGTTTCAAATCCTGATGAACTAAATGAGTTATTAAGTGCGGAAGATTACAAGGAAGTAACTGACGCCTGATTTCTTTATCATTTTCCTAAACATATAAAATGTTCGATCAATACGACGAATGGATCCTGATTCTGGATTTTGGATCTCAGTATACCCAGTTAATTGCCAGAAGAGTTCGCGAAGCCGGTGTATACTGCGAAATTCATCCCTTTAACGTTACCCCTGAGAAATTCGAAGAAAATCTGCCACACGGTATTATTCTTTCAGGCGGGCCTAAAAGTGTCTACGACCCGGATGCCCCGGAATTAAATATCCGCTTTTTGGATTGGGGAAAACCCGTACTTGGCATCTGCTACGGTTTGCAGTCTCTTGCCCATTCTATAAAGCCGGGCTCGGTTGAAAGGGCCGAAAAACGCGAGTTCGGAAGAGCCGGTTTGCGGATCGACAAACAGAACGGTTTGCTGAAAGGAGTGCGAAATGAATCAACCGTTTGGATGAGTCATGGTGACCATATTCACCAACTGCCGGATGAGTATGAAATAATAGCCCATACGGCAAATGCTGCTGTAGCCGCTGTAAAGCATATTTCCGAACCTGTATATGGTTTACAGTTTCACCCCGAAGTAGTTCACACAGATGACGGAAAACAAATCTTCGAAAACTTTCTCTATTCCATCTGTTCCTGCCGGGGCAACTGGACACCCTCCGCCTTTATTGAGACAGAACTTGAAACCATCAGGCAAAAAGCGGGAAATTCAAAAGTTCTCTGTGCACTCTCCGGCGGTGTGGATTCGACAGTTGTTGCCACACTGATTCATGAAGCCATCGGAGATCAGCTTCAATGTGTATTTGTAGATAACGGCTTACTTCGAAAAAATGAATTCCATGATGTTCTGAATACATATCGTGAACATTTGCATTTACCGGTAAAAGGAATTGATGCTTCCCATATCTTCCTTACAAGGCTTAAGGGTGTTGAAGATCCGGAACAAAAGAGAAAAATAATCGGCAATACCTTTATAGATGTGTTTGATCAGGCCATTACTGGGGAAAAAGATTACAAATTTCTTGCCCAGGGTACCCTTTATCCCGATGTAATCGAAAGTATTTCATTCAAGGGGCCGTCAGCAACCATTAAGTCTCATCATAATGTCGGTGGCCTGCCTGCAAAAATGAAAATGGAACTGATTGAGCCTGTAAGAGAACTATTTAAAGATGAAGTAAGAAATGTGGGCCGTGAATTGGGGATTCCCGAATCATTTATTTCAAGGCACCCTTTTCCGGGGCCGGGCCTTGCCATCCGAATTTTGGGTGAAGTAACAGAAGAACGGCTAAAATTACTGAGGGAAGCCGATCATATATTTATTAATGGCCTGCGCAGCCAAAACCTGTATAACGAGGTTTGGCAAGCGCTTGCCGTCCTTCTGCCGGTTCAGTCGGTCGGCGTTATGGGCGATGAAAGAACGTATGAGGATGTAATTGCACTCCGTGCCGTTACAAGCGTAGACGGAATGACCGCCGACTGGGCCCATTTGCCTTACTCTTTTCTGGCAAAGGTAAGCAATGAAATCATCAACAAAGTACGAGGTGTAAACAGGGTAGTGTACGATATCAGTTCAAAACCACCATCAACTATTGAATGGGAATAATATTAATTGATCCTGATAAAGTTCAATCCTGCACGGACAGGGAACATTTGACCTGCAAACTTCTATATTTGGTAGTTACGTTATAACAACACTTATCATGAAAAATTTCTGCATTTTCTTCATTGTCTCTTATTCTTTGACGATTTCAACTGTTTCGATGGCTCAAACTTTCGAAACCGGTTATGAGTTCTATCAAAATGAAAAATATGACTCGGCAGCTGTTGTATTTTCAAATATTGACCAGGACAGGGCGCGGCTTTTTGCCGGCAAAAGCTATTTTGCCGGCGGTGAGTATTTAGAGGCCCTGGAGTATTTAAACCGTGCCGGTTCATCATCCGTATCAGCCGTCAGGCAGGAAGCGCTGTTTACTCAAGCGCTTACCTTCTTTAAAATCAGAAACTATTCCCGGAGCCTTGAATTACTTCATGAGATCACGCAGTCGGAAGACAGAAGCGGCCTCCGGTTTGAAGCCCAAAGGATGTACAACCAGATTTTGTGGTTTCTGACTTCAAATCAACGTTTTGAAGCTTTTGTCCGTTTGTCTGACTCAGATATCCGCAGAGATCTCATTGAAGCGTCAGAAAGAAGAATGGAGCCATCACAATTTTCAGTTTTAGCCAATCAATTCATCTCAACCCTTTCCGACTCCTTGGAAATTAAATCTTTCCGTGAAAAGTATCAGGATGATTTAAACAGATTTACCATTACCAGAATGTTACAAGTGCCGGAAGGGATGGTCTATGATATCGGAGTCATGCTGCCCCTGTTTGATAATGAATCTCCTGATTTTACCATTTCAAGAAATTTATACTTTGGGCTGATTCTCGCCGCTGAAGAATTCAACAGCAGAAATACAGATCAGAAAGTGTTTCTAAATTTTAAGGACACCCGTTCCGATTCGCTCAGTATTGCCACTGCCTTTGCAGAACTCAGGTGGAATCACTATTCGGATGCTATTGTCGGGCCGCTTTTTTCTGAACCTGCATCCGAAGCAGCCGTTCTGGCCGAGCAATATCAAATACCCATGCTTGCTCCTCTTGCTAATTCCGACTCACTAAACCTGGATTATAATTATACTTTTCAGCTTAACCCGACTTTTGAAGTACATGGCAGGGAAATGGCCCGTTACGCGGTAAATCAGCTTAAACTGGATACTCTTGCAATCATTTCGGAAAGCAACGCCCTTGGCACGTCTTCTGCGCTGGGCTTCAGGTACGAAGCCGAAAAGCTGGGAGCTCATATTGCCTATTATATTGAAGAGGACTTTGCTTCAACAGGTTTTGATTTAAGGCCTTACACGGAAGTTTTTACTCCTGATAGCGTATTGATTGATTCATTGGGCTATGTTCCTGTAGACGGCATCTATGCTCCATTTACCGGTCAGGCTGCACCAACCTTAATAAGCCTTTTACTTACTGACCTGGAAGCCATGGGTACTGATGCAACACTTCTCGGTTCTGCAGAATGGGGTACTGCAACTCTCACCGATTCACAGGAAAATTCTTTTGAAATCTGGTTTACCGATGCATTTGGAAATGAACCCGATTCTCTTTCACTCGAACTATTCAGGGAAAGTTATGAAATCCGTTTTGGTACTGAACCTGATCAATTTTCCAGAATCGGGTACGATACCGGCAATTACCTTTTAAATTCCATCGAAAAAACAGGGAACCCGGCAAACCTTTCCGATGCCCTTCGCAATCAAGAGATTTTTGACGGCCTTGAATACAGAATTCACTTCAACGGCCGCAGAATCAACCAACACGTTAACATCGGGCACAGAGGCATTATCAGGGAAGAAGAGACTGAAGAAAGCAGTCAATAATCTGCCTTTCTTAAAACTTTTTTACAGATCTCCATTTTTTAAAAACTTAAGAATTCCGCATTTTCTCTTTTTTAATTAATTAATGGAGTTTATGAGATTTTCATTTTACCAGATTTTATTACTGACAATCACTGTTTTTCTTATTACATCGTGTGGTGTATTTAAATCATCAACCGGAGAACAGCCACAACGGCCTGAAAAACCCACTGCTTCAAAAAATGGAGAAAAATCGTATAAAAGTGTCATTACGGATGACGCTATTACCAGCCGGGGCATTATTGACGTCCATTTTGTTGATGATGACCTCTTTTATGAAATTCCGGATTCGTTGATTGGCCGCGACTTTTTAATGGTAAGCCGTATCGCAAAAGTGCCTTCTGAATTTTTCGGTTTTTTCAGCAGCGGCTCAAAAACTGCCGAACAGGTTATAGCTTTTGAAAAAACGGAAAAGCGAATCAACATCCGCAGAAGATCATATAACAGTGTAGCTGCCGATACTCTTCCGATTTCAAAATCAGTACAGGCTAACAACTATGAGCCCATTATTGCTTCTTTTGATATTGAAACGGTCGGTCCCGATTCGATATCAACCGTCATCAAAATGAACAGTTTTTTTGAAGATGATTTGAGCGCCATCAGCGGCCTCGTTGGTTTCCTGAGAAATATTTACCAGGTCAGGCGGCTGGATAAAAGCCGGAGCTATATTGACACCGTACGTACCTTTCCCAAAAATATAGAAGCTCGTCATGTAATGACCTACGAAGCAAATAATCCGCCCTCAGCGCAAAATACAAATACGATATCGGTTTTGATGAATCAATCAATGGTACTGCTCCCTCAAGAACCGATGAGGCCAAGGCTTGCCGATTACCGGGTCGGCTGGTTTACAGTTGAACAGATTGATTTTGGCCTGGATGAACAAAAAGCTGCGACCAGGGAGTATATCCGGCGATGGAGGCTTGAGCCTTCCGATCCTGAAGCCTACGCGAGAGGAGAGCTAACCGAACCGGTCAAACCTATTGTCTATTATCTGGATCCTGCAACTCCAACGGAATATCGTAAATACGTAAAGCAGGGAGTTGAGGACTGGAATGTCACGTTTGAAGAAGCCGGTTTTAAAAATGCCATAATAGCAAAAGATGCGCCTAATGCTGAAGAGGATCCTGATTTTGAGCCGGAGGATATCCGCTACAATATGGTGAGGTGGATTGCAAATACTACACGCAATGCTGTTGGCCCCAGCACCACTGATCCCAGGACGGGTGAAATTATTGCAAGCGATATTATCTGGTATCATAACCACATCCGTTCGTACCGAAACCGCCTCATGATTGAAACAGGCGCTGCCAATCCTGCTGCCCGATCCCTTAAACTTGATATGGAGCTGATCGGCGAAGCCATCCGGCAGGTTATTGCCCATGAAATCGGGCATGCGCTCGGTTTGCCGCATAACATGAAAGCCAATTCATCGTACCCGGTCGATTCTCTCCGGTCACCCGTTTTTACAGAAGAATTTGGTGTATCGGCATCTGTTATGGATTATGCGCGTCAAAACTACATCGCACAACCGGGCGACGGCGTGGATAGATTCATCCGTAAAATCGGCCCTTACGACAAATATGCAATCAACTGGGGCTATCGTGTGATTCCTGAAGCTGAAACTCCTGATGCCGAAAAGCCAATCCTCGACAGATGGATTCTCGAAAAAGCTGACAACCCAATGTACCGTTTCGGTACCTCCACAGGTTATGACCCGTCGGCTCAGACCGAAACCCTTTCAGATGACCCCGTTCAGGCATCCACCTATGGCATGATGAACCTGCAAAAAGTTGTGCCTAACCTGGTTGAATGGACGTCAACTCCCGGTAAAGGCTATGAAGATCTTGAAGAAATTTACGGCGAGCTGGTATTTCAGTGGAACCGTTATGTGAATCATGTAATTACAAATATCGGCGGTGTTTATCTTGAGCGAAAAGCATCGGACCAACAAGGCAATGTATATGAACCTGTAAACAGGGATTACCAGAAAAAAGCAATGGATTTTATGAACCGGAATGCATTTTCAACTCCCGAATGGCTGCTTGATCCCTCGATTTTGAGAAATATTGAACATGCCGGAGCTTTGGAGAGGGTTCAGAATTTACAGGGCAGCCACCTCAGAAGCATGATGAGTATTTCGCGAATGAACCGATTAATTGAAGATGAAACATTCAGGGGTTCCGATGCCTATACCCTTTCGGAAATGTTGATTGACCTTAGAAACGGTATATGGTCGGAATTAGAGAATGCAGCACCGATTGATGCCTATCGGAGAAATTTACAGCGGATTTATGTAAGCAGTATCGGATCGATAATGAAGAGCGACAGTGAAAATGCTGATATTTCTGACATCAAACCGTTACTGAGAGCTGAACTCGAAGCTTTACAAAATACAATCTCCGATGCTGCTAACAGATATGGCAACAACCGCATTGAGAAAGCACACTTAAATGACATTCTGGATCGTATTGGTCGCATTCTTGATCCAAAATAATGAACAGCATTAGTGTCTGATAAAAATAATATGGATATAACTGAGGTTTAGAGTTGCTGTAGAATTACAACAGCTTCTCTACCCTTTCTATACCTTTGGAAGTAAGAGATATGTGCCCGTACAATAACGGGCCGCCAATGGTTTCAAGCTCAATCAAATCCCGGTTCTGCATGAACTCTAAAATATTTTTGATTTCAGTCCTGTCAAATTCAAAATGATCGTTAAGTACCTTAACCGAGACCTGAACTCCGGGTTTAAAATCCGAGTGTTTTGCAGCCTCAAGTAAAATCTGATCACATTTTTTATTGAAATTGTTACCGATGATCATCCGGTTTCGCTTTGTGATAATTGCAATATACACAATCACAAAAAGAGCTCAAGTTATCGTTAAGCTATTGTTAAGCTATTGTTAAATTTAAACCCAGTATAGAATACAGCTTCAGCACTTGCTCTTGAAGAATTTGTATATTGTAATTGATGTTTTTTTTCACATACAATAAAAACCGCTACATTGCATTTCAATTGGAAAGATTTAAATAATTATGATCTCAAAAGAAATCCTGAAAAAAGTCAGAAAGATTGAAATCCATACCAAAGGGTTGGTGAACAATATTTTCGGTGGCGAATATCAGTCAGCTTTCAAAGGCAGGGGGATGGAGTTTTCTGAAGTGCGTGAATACACATTTGGTGATGATGTTCGCCAGATTGACTGGAACGTGACAGCACGGAGTGACACACCCTATATTAAAGTTTTTGAAGAGGAACGGGAACAGATCCTTATGCTCTGTGTAGATATTTCTCCCAGCGGCACTTTCGGCAGCGGGAATCAGACAAAAATGGAGCTCTCCATTGAAATATGTGCCGTACTTGCATTTAGTGCCATCAAAAACGGTGACAAGGTTGGACTCATTCTCTTTACCGATCAAATTGAGAAAGTGGTGCCTCCCAAAAAAGGACGGACACACGTTCTTCGCTTGATTCGCGAACTTCTTACCGCAGAACCCAAAGGTTCCGGCACCAGTATAGCAGACGCCCTTTCCTATATAAACCGGTTACTTCACAGAAGAGCTATCATCGTCCTCGCATCCGATTTCCAGGATTCCGGGTTTGACAAGCAACTTAAGATGACCAACAAAAAGCACGACCTCGTGAATATAATTATCAATGATGAGCTCGAAGACGATCTGCCGGATCTGGGCATCATTCCCTTTCAGGATGCTGAAACAGGCCGCGAGATTATGATCGACACCTCAAGTGAAAAAGTAAGAAATGCTTACAAAGTCCGCAGGCTAAAGGAAAAGAATGAACTGAATAATTACTTCTTAAGAAATAAGGTTGATTCAATCCGGGTCTACACCAATCAATCATATATCCGTCCTCTTGCCAATTTTTTCCAGCGTCGGATCAACCGGTATTAATTTTACTGCATAGCAAGTTTGTCATATTCCCGGATCTGATTCAGTTTATCGTCAAGAACTCTTTTTTGCCGGTTGAATTCGGCCACATAATGCCCTTCAAGAGCATCGGATGAGGGCAGCTCAAGACGAAGTGAATTTACAGGCTGATTGTCTTTATAGAGACGATAGCAGAGGTGCGGCCCGGTTGCCAAACCGGTGGATCCAACATACCCGATAACCTGACCCTGTTTTACCTGTACTCCGGGTCTTATTCCTTTGGCAAAATTTTGCAGATGTAGATACGCTGTTTTATAAGTACTGTTATGACGTATTTGTGCAATATTACCGTTGCCGCCCCTGTATTGTGCCTCAATTACTATTCCATCACCAACTGCAAGCACCGGCGTGCCCGGGTGCGCTGCATAATCGACACCATAGTGAGGCCTTCGCTGGTTTAATATCGGATGAAGCCTGTTTCTGGAAAATCCTGAGCTGACCCGTTGGCTATATTTAAAGGGAGCTTTTAAAAGAGCTTTTTGCATGCTGTTGCCTTCTTCATCAAACCATCCGCTCCTTTCACCATTGTCAAAATAATATGCTTTATATACTTCCCCCCTGTGTACAAATTCAGCAGCTTTTACCCTGCCGGTTCTATAGATTTCGTTACCGGCATATAGCTCGTCATAAATAACCTTAAACGAATCGCCCTTTCTCAACGAAAAGAAATCAATTTCCCAGGCATAGATATCTGCAATCGCCTGTCCCAGGCCACGATTCGCACCACCGTCACGGATTGTCTCGTATAGAGATGATTCTATAACACCTGAAAATGACTGCTCAACCGGTTGCAAAGGCAAAGAACCTGTTTCTGCAACGATGTCTGTATTCCATTTGACAGTTAAAAAATCTACCTGAGAATAATGCCAAATTAACCCGGCAGCCTGATCGTCCATGAAATAAACTAGTATCTTCTGTCCGGGTATAAGTTTCCTCAAATCGGCATGGCGTGCTGCTTTTTTTTGAATCTTGTAAATCACAAGATCCGAAACATCAAATCCCGAAAGTATCTGATGCAAAGTCTGATTACGTTTAACGGTTAGCTCCTCAATCAGATAACGATTCTTTTCAAAGCCATACAAATCGTATGCGGGAAGAGGGGGAATTTCTTTTAGATTTTCAAGAGTAATAAGATGAGTATTTACCTGTTCTTTTTCAATAAAATCCCTACACCCCGTTACTAAAAACAGGGTGAGTACTGTTATCATGATTTTCTGCATGAATTCTGAAACCTTTATTTCATTTGTTGAGAGACTATTAAACAGTACCTTAAATATTCAAAACCGGGTACCGAATATCTCCGTTTCGAAAAGCTGAAACGTAGTTAGTTAACCTAAACATCTATATCATGTTAATTTATGATAATATTCTGAAATTTCCCAGAATCGAGTTTATGTCAATCCCTAAGATAGCTTGACCGCAAACCACGAGCCAGGTACAACAAACCTACGAATCCGGTTAAAATCTGATGCAACTAAAAAATCGCGGCTTTTACTTTTGTTTTAAGTCAGGAGTTCTCTGTTTACATATTTTGTCACATTCAAAGGTTACAGATGACGCACATATTTCATAACTTCCTGACTTCAAAACCCAAGGATTACCGTATAGTTATTTATATGGTACACGACAATGTAGCTTGATTCGTTTACATCTATCAGATTTAAAAATCTTCATGCGGCAATATACAATCACCTTTTTCTTACTATTCATTTTCCAGTTTCAGGGATTTATTCTCCCTGCTGTGGGGCAAAATATACATACTTATGTTTCTGTGGATTCTATAGAGGTTGGAGATGTTTTCACCTACTCTCTTGTGTTAAACCGCGACCGTGAGTTTGGAGGAATCCAATTCCCCGATGGTACTTCATTCGGAGAAGATATGGAACTGCTGAATCGCGAACGCCACCGGGTTGCTCCCTTGCGCGACAGCCTTGTGTATACCTTACAATTTTTCGGAACGACCGATTTCACAATTCCGGGACAGGAAGTTATACTAAATAGTGCAACGGGTGATACCACATTACAATCAAATCCCGTTCCCTTATTCTTTAAAACTGTTTTAAGTGAAAATGAAGAAGAATTCAAGCCTTTCAAACCTATTTTTGATTTTGCTGCGTTGATTTGGCCCTACATTCTTGCATTTATTTTATTGGGGCTTGCTGCCTGGTACCTGTACAGGTGGTACAAATCGCGCGAAAAAGATACAACACCGCGAATTCCGGAGAAACCCGTTCCATTTACCAACCCACTTGATGAGCTCGAATCAAAACTTGTGAAACTTGGAAGCGGTAAGTTTCCTGTAAACAGGGAAGAGTTTGAAATTTTTTACATCTCTCTCGGAAATGCAATACGGGCATATCTCGAGCGCGTTTATAAAATAAAAGCCCTTGAAATGACGTCGAGAGAAATACTCAGAGCCATGCAGCAGTACCCGGCTGATAAAGAGATGATACATACAACAAGAAAAGTTTTAAATGAAGCGGATATGGTTAAGTTTGCACGTTTCGTCCCAAATGCTGACCAGGCTAAAGATGCACTGTTCCTGGCTCAAAATTTTCTTGAGACGGCAAGAAAAAATGATACCGACATTATCAGCCGTATGCAAAGACAGCATGAAGAATCTGAATCGGAACGTGTTGAAGAAATAAACAAGAACCTGAATAAAGAGCCGGTATAAGATGACGTGGGCAAACCCTGAATATTTTTGGCTGTTGACCTTGCTGCCTGTTCTGATGGGTGTACAAATTTGGAGATACTTTGCGCGCAAAAGAACAAAACTTACGTTTTCATCCATCGAAAACCTTAGATCATTGCCGGGCAACTGGCGGGTTCATCTCACCTGGGCATCTCCTCTTTTTTACTGGATCGGGTTTTCCCTTGTTACTATCGCACTTGCACGGCCGCAACTAAAAAACACTACAGTAGAACAGAAAGCAGAAGGTATTGACATTGTCATGTCGATAGACATTTCAACGTCAATGAAAGCAGAAGATATTAAGCCGAACCGGCTTGAGGGCGCGAAGGAAGTGGCAAAAGAATTTATTGACCAGCGAGTCTCCGACAGAATCGGACTGGTTGTATTCGCCCGGCAAAGCTTCACGGTTGTTCCCCCGACTCTCGATTATCGCCTGCTCAAGGATATGTTAGACTCTGTTGAAATGGGCATGGTGCAGGATGGGACAGCCATCGGAATGGGAATGGCTACGGCTATCAACAGGCTCAGGAACAGCGAGGCAGAAAGCAAGGTACTGATACTGCTCACCGACGGAATGAACAATGCAGGTGAAGTTGACCCCGTAACTGCCGCTGAACTTGCACAAAGCCTGGATATTAAAGTCTATACTCTCGGAATAGGCACCCGGGGCATGGCACCCTACCCGATTGATGACCCGATTTTTGGAACCCGCTATCGTAATGTTTCAGTCGATATTGATGAAGAAATGCTTCAGCAAATAGCCGAATTAACAGGCGGACGCTATTTCAGGGCAACCGATCTTGAAACATTCCGTGAAATTTATAACGAAATCAATGAGATGGAAAGAACTGAAATCGAAGAAATCATATATACGGATGTTCAGGATATCTATCACAGGTATCTCTTTCCCGGAATCATTTTGTGTATCGCCGGGTTTTTAAGTAACAGGCTTACTTCAAGCAGCCTATCGATTTAACTATGATTTCCTATTTAGTACAGAATTTTAAAAAAAGTTTTGATCCGTATAAACTCAGACAGGCACTGAAAGCCAATGGAAAAGTAAATTTAAGCGGATTTACAGGCTCACTGAAATGGTTCCCGGTATTGGATCTTTATAATCAGTACGACGCCCTCATCCTGTTACTGCCGGAATTTGAAGATGCTGCTTCTGCTGCTTCCGACCTTGAACAACTTGGAATTAACGACGTTTTTCTATTCCCGCCTACACGAAATAAACCGTACGATGACGAAAAATTGCAGGATCTCTCCGTACTTGTTCAAAGGTCTGAAGTTTTAGCAAAACTGCGCAAGCACAACCATCCCGTAATTGTCACATCAGCACTTGCGATTTCAGACAAGCTGATACCCTCTGAGCAGTTTAACAAGGCATCCATACAGGTAGCAAAAGGGCAGGTTCTGCCGCCGGATGAATTGCGAAAAAGGCTTGCCGGACAGGGCTATAAACCTGTTAAGTTTGTTGATGAACCCGGTGATTTCGCCATCCGGGGCGGTATTTTTGATGTGTTCCCTTACTCCGGGAATTACCCGGTCAGAATCGAATTTTTCGGAGATGAAGTTGATTCGCTTCGTGAATTTGACCCGGATTCCCAAAGGTCGGTTGCATTTATACATGAAACGAACCTGATTCCCAATGCCGGTTTTCAGACAAACGGAAATAAGGAGGATCTTTTTTCATACCTTCCCGAAAACTCTCTGTTGTACGTAAAAGATGCCGGTATTATCAGGGCTGAAATTGAAAAAAGATTTCAGCAGGCACAGGAAATATATGATCAGATTGATAAAAAAAACTTGCCTGCTCCTTCCGGAGAATTTCTTCAGGCATCCGAATTTGACAAGGTTTTAAACTCATTTCAGTATGTAGAAACAGGAAGCTTCTCTTCAAATCAGAAAAATGATCATCAGTTTCATATTGAAACTGCCCCGCACCCCTCCTTTAACGGAAGTTTTAAACTTCTACGCTCTTATATAGCAGAAAGATCCGCTGAAGGACTGAAAACCATTATTCTTTGTGATAATGTAAACCAGGAAGAGCGGTTTAAGGATCTGCTGGGTGATCCATCTGAAGAAAATGATTACCTGACGGCCCAGCTTAGCCTTCACGAAGGTTTTGTGCTTAAAGACAACCTTGCCATTCTGACCGACCACCAGATTTTCAACAGGTATCACAGGCCTAAAATAAGGCAGAAAAAGGTCAGCGGCGGTATCTCACTTAAAGAACTGAAAGAACTGAATGTCGGCGATTATGTTGTTCATGTTGATTATGGCATCGGTAAGTTTGAAGGCTTCAGAAAAATCAAGGTTCGCGACATTACCCAGGAATCAGCCGTAATACGCTACAAGGAGGATTCCATTCTGTATGTTAACGTTTCGAGCCTGCATAAGCTGCAAAAATATTCGGGCAAAGAAGGAAAAGCACCGAGAATAACAAAGCTTGGCTCGGGTGAATGGTCACGCAAAAAAGCAAAAACCCGGAAAAAAGTCAGGGATATTGCAAGAGAATTGATCCGGCTGTATGCAAAAAGAAAGGCCCAAAAAGCATGGGAGTTTTCTGAAGATAACTCCTGGCAAACGGAAATGGAGGCACGCTTCGAATTTGAAGAAACTGTCGACCAAATGGCCGCTATTCAGAAGGTAAAGCAGGATATGCAGTCCGAACAACCGATGGACCGCCTTGTTTGCGGTGATGTGGGCTTTGGCAAGACCGAAGTGGCTATTCGTGCAGCATTCAAGGCGGTGATGGATCAGAAACAGGTTGCTGTTCTTGTCCCAACTACAATTCTTGCAGATCAGCACCATAAAACGTTCACTGAACGTATGAAAGATTTTCCTGTCCGGATTGAGGCATTGTCCAGATTCAGGAGTAAATCCGAACAAAAGAAAATTGTTGAAGATCTCTCGAAGGGTAAAGTAGATATCGTAATTGGCACTCACCGTCTCATTTCAAAAGATATAGAGTTTAAAGATCTCGGATTGCTGATTATCGATGAGGAACAGCGATTTGGTGTGAAGGCAAAGGAAAAACTGAAAGAATTCAGGGCAGCAATTGATGTTCTGACTATGACTGCAACTCCAATACCAAGGACCATGCAGTTTTCGCTTATGGGCGCCCGTGACCTCAGCATCATTAATACCCCTCCGGCCAACAGGCAGCCTGTCTACACCGAAATTCACACGTTTGATGAAGAGTTAATCCGGGATGCCATCCTTCAGGAAACCACTCGCGGCGGCCAGGTATTCTTTATCCATAACCGGGTAAAAAATATTGAAGAGGTAGCAAACATGGTACGTCAGCTTGTACCCGACATCCGTGTGCGGTTTGCCCACGGACAGATGCAGGGAAGCAAGCTCGAAAAGATAATCCACGATTTCTACAATAATAAGTTTGACGTGCTTGTATCTACCAATATTGTTGAAAACGGAATCGACATATCGAACGCCAACACTATCATCATCAACAACGCCAATCATTTCGGGCTGTCGGAGCTTCACCAGCTTCGGGGAAGAGTTGGGCGCTCCAACCGCAAAGCTTTCTGCTATCTGCTAACAGAGCCGGTCCATCTGCTCTCGCCCGAAGCCCGTAAAAGGCTGATGGCTCTCGAAGAATTTTCAGAACTCGGCTCCGGCTTCAACATTGCCATGCGCGATCTCGATATACGCGGTGCGGGTGATATTCTCGGTGCCGAACAGAGCGGCTTTATAAACGACATCGGCTTTGAACTGTATACCAAAATTCTTGACGATGCCGTAAAAGAGTTGAAACAAACCGAGTTTGCCGGGCAGTTTGAAAGCGTGGAAAAAACAGTAGATTATCCCGACACCCAAATAGAATTCGACTACGAAGCCTATCTCGACAACATTTATGTACAAGATAATGTAGAGAGGCTTAACCTCTATCGAAGACTTGCCGGAGCTGAAAATGAAACGGAAATTAACGATTGGGTTTCAGAGGTTAAAGACCGTTTTGGGGAAATGCCTGAAAGCGGAAAAAACCTGGTTCTGGCCACCCGCTTGAAATATTTCGGCTCCAGGTTTTATCTGAAAAAAATAACCGTCAGGTCCGGCCGCATGTGGCTGACATGTATGAACCCTGATTCCAAAGCCGGTAATGAATTTTATGAAAGCGGCATGTTTCAGAAGGTTTTGAACACTTTAGAGACATTGAAAGATAATAGGTTCCAGGTTATCCAAAAAGACGGGGCCGTCCGGCTGGTAATTCATGAAATTCCGGATGCCGGGAAAGCTCTTGATTTTATGCAGGATCTCTATCTCTCAATCGCGGTGGAAAAAGAGGAGCTTTCAGTTTGACAACGGTAGAAATAGCTGAAATTTTAAAAGCGGGAAATGTAGCTGCTTTTCCAACTGAAACTGTTTACGGATTGGGTGCCCTTGCGTTGAATCCGGATGCCGTAAAAAAAGTATTTCAATTGAAAGGCAGGCCATCCGACAACCCACTCATCATTCATATTTCCAATGCAGAACAAGTAAACCTGTTTGCCCGTCAAGTCAACAACGAGGAAATAATGCTTATGCGGCATTTTTGGCCGGGTCCTCTTACCCTGGTATTTGAAAAAAAAGCATCCGTACCCGATGTGGTTACAGGAGGAATGCAATCAGTAGCAGTAAGAATGCCCGATCATCCGCTTGCTCTTGAACTGATTAAAATAACGGGGCCTTTGGTTGCGCCCAGTGCCAATAAATCGGGCAGGCCCAGCCCTACCAGGCCGGAACACGTCTATCAAGATTTCGGAGTCGATTTTCCCGTCCTCGAGGGTGGACTTACCAAGATCGGCATAGAATCAACGGTACTTGATGTACGAACCAAGCCATTTAAAATTCTGAGGCCCGGAAAAATTGAGGCTCATGAAATCGAGAGTAAAAGTGGAGTTAAAGTAATTTATGATAACTCGGACACGGGTGCGAGTCCCGGCGTCAGATATACTCATTATAAACCCGAAGCCCGGGTTGTTTGGTCATCAATGGCCGGCGATTTAAATGAAAATCATTATTTTCTCACCCATTCTGATCCTCCGCCCGGATTATCAGCCGCTGCTAAAGAGTATCACTTCAGGGAAAATCTTGAGCAGATGGCTGTTGAACTTTATGATCTTTTCAGGTCGGCCGACAGAAACGGCTATCCTTTAATTGTAATTGAAGATTTTGACCCGGATGACCATCGCCCCATGGCCCGTGCCCTGAAAAATCGTATAGAAAAAGCCGTTGGATAAATTTTGGCACCCTCGACTGACGAGTGGAATTACCTAAATCAGCAGGCCTGCACCGGTCACTCGTCTGTCGAATTCAATACGGGCACCATGCCCGGGATACTTTTGGTTCGTTCCCGCCATTTTAATTCGTCAGACGACTCGAAAGCTGACCGCC
>CAYPZI010000006.1:0-60391 GCA_964415185.1 uncultured Balneolaceae bacterium
AATATTCGCTTCGGTTTTAATATAAACAGGTTGTTTTGGCTGGGTAGTCGCTAATGCTTCATCTGTAAACTGCTGCTTTGTGAGAGTTATAAGGAAGATCATGCCGGCCTTTCAGTCTTTAAAGCATCAGCTATAGTACAATAAAATCACTCGCTTTTCCCGGTGCCTGTATACCTCACAAATCCTTCAATTGCTTCGTATTCTGCAAATCCGAGCTGATCGTACAAGCGGGCGGTTCTCCTGTTTCTTTCTTCGGAACGCTGCCAAAACTCCCGTTCATCAGGTCCCGGGAAAAGGGGGCGGTCTTTTTGAGACTGATGCTTGAAAATAGCACGCCTTTTTTTGGTAAGTTCCTGCGGGCTCAATGGCACGGCCATTTCTATGTCATTAATGTCCCATTCCTGCCAGGCTCCCCTGTATAGCCATACATAGCAGTCGTCCATCCAGGATTTATCACTGCATCTCTGCAGCGCTTTGAATATCGCCTTCAGGCAAACCCTGTGAGTTCCGTGAGGATCGGAAAGGTCGCCGGCCGCATAAACCTGGTGAGGTTTTATCTCATTAAGAAGATTTTCAATGATGTCGACATCGGCATCGGATATTGGTTTTTTCTTCACTCTTCCCGTTTCATAAAACGGCATGTCGAGAAAATGGAGTTTCTCCTCCGGCACACCGCAATACCTGGCGGCAGATTTTGCCTCACCCCGCCGTATCAGGCCTTTGATCTGTTGTATTTCGGGTGAGTCTACCTGACCGGGTTCTTTATTTTTAATAAATGTTTTAATACTGTTCAGAAGATCACCGGCTTCATGGTTTTCCATTTCAAACTGATCGGCATATTCGGTTACAAAATCTGCAAATCGGATAACGTCATCATCAAATACGGCGATATTGCCGGATGTCTGGTAAGCTACATGTACATCATGGCCGTGATCAACCAGCCTGATGAGTGTACCACCCATGGAAATCACATCGTCATCGGGATGCGGACTGAACACAATCACGCGCTTGGGAAACGGCCTGGCGCGTTCGGGCCTGCTGGTGTCGTCGGCATTTGGTTTTCCGCCGGGCCACCCGGTGATGGTATGCTGAAGCTCATTAAAAACCTTGAGATTAATATTGTAGGCAGGGCCGCTTACAGTGATCAGATCTCCCATACCATTTTCATTATAATCTTCTTCGGTGAGTTTCAGAACAGGCTTTTCCGTTTTTTTACAAAGCCAGACAACACCTTTACGGATCATATTTTCGTCCCAGTTGCAGGTTGTAAGCAGCCAGGGAGTATTCACCCGGGTTAACTCTGCCGATGAAGCTTCATCCAGTATAACTTGTGCATTCGGATGATTCTGGAGATATGTAGCAGGTACACTTTCCTTAACTTCGCCTTCAACAGCCTCTTTGATAATCGGTGCCTTGCCTTCACCCCATGCCATCAAAATTATTTTTTTTGCAGCCAATATGGTGCCAACACCCATTGTAATGGCTCGCCGGGGAACATACTCCTCTCCGAAAAAATCGCTTGCGGCATCTTTACGGGTCACCCTGTCGAGAGTAATGAGCCTTGTTTTGGAATCCGGCCTGGAACCGGGTTCATTAAAGCCGATATGGCCGGTCCGGCCGATCCCAAGCAATTGGATATCAATTCCTCCTGCATCCTGAATTTTCTCTTCATAATCCCGGCAGTAGGACTTGATTTCCTCTTCCGGAATCGTTCCGTCCGGAATGTGAATTTGACTGGCCGGAATATCTATATGATCAAACAGATGTTCGTTCATAAAACGGACATAACTTTGCAGGGATTCCGGCTGCATGGGATAGTATTCGTCCAGGTTAAATGTGATTACATTTTTAAAACTGAGGCCTGATTCCTTATGTATTCGAATAAGCTCATCGTATATTTTAACGGGAGTTGATCCCGTTGCCAGGCCAAGCACCGTTTGTTCGTTTTTTTTGTTCCGGCTGCGTATCAGGTTGGCAATCTCCTCAGCTACTGCATGAGAGGCAGAGAAAGAGTCGTTGTAAATGATTGCAGTAATTTTCTCATAATACGTGATACGCTTATCGTTTGTATGGCCTGTTATATTTGAATCGATCATTCGCGTGAGTTTAGTTGGTATCTGGTAGAAAGTACTGGTAAAGTAAAAAAATCTGCCCGTTACATCACTTGCGCAGGCAATGGAATCGGTTCCAAAATTACGTTGGTGTATAAATTCTGTTAAGTATATTGATTAGATTATAGTAACTGACAATTAGTTTAAATATGCAAAAAAAATTGGTTTTCAGATTGTGTCGATATGACAAATTCTTAAATTGTTTATATGTATCACATCGAACCGAACAGTAAGCCCGGTACTATTTAATGATTGAAGTTACAGCGGGAATTGACGTTGGGGGAACAACAACGAAATTCGGATTGGTAACCAGAGATGGAAAAATAATATCCAGGAAACGAATAAATAGTGATATATCACTGGAATCTGATGCTTTTTTTACCTGTTTGTTCAACAAGATTGATGAATTGATAAAACAAAATGGGAATCCAATATCACTTAAAGGATTGGGAATTGGTGCTCCAACCGGTAACTGTTTTACAGGTAATATTGACAATGCATCAAATTTACCGTGGAAGGGCAGAATCCCGGTAGTGAAATTGGCTGAAGAATATTTCAAATTACCGGCGGTTTTATCAAATGATGCAAATGCAGCTGCTCTTGGTGAAATGTTATTTGGTTCTGCCCGCTCAATGAAAAATTTCGCGGTGCTTACAATTGGTACAGGTCTTGGCTGCGGGCTTGTTATCAATGGCGAATTGGTGATAGGTCATAATGCACATGCCGCAGAAATTGGGCATTCAACTGTTATTTCTGATGGACGATTGTGCACTTGCGGTTTAAGTGGTTGTCTTGAAACATATGTTTCTGCAACAGGCTTGCTTCGCACTGTAAATGAGCTGATTGAAACGACGGATATTCCAAGTGTACTAAGAGAATTTCAGGATGATGATAAATTAACTGCTGTTCACGTGTCAGAGGCTGCAAGCAGCGGAGACCACCTGGCAATGGAAGCATTTACTTATACAGGAAAAATTTTGGGAACGAAATTAGCGGATCTGGTAACTTATTTTGATCCCGAGGCAATTATTTTTCTCGGAGGTTTAGTGAAATCAAATTCCCTTTTACTGGATCCGGCAAAAAAAGAGATGGAACAGAATATTTTAAATATCTATCAAAATAAAGCCAGGTTAATTGTTTCAGATCTGAATAATGATCATGCAGGTATTTTAGGCGCCGCAGCTACAGCCTGGAGAGGATTAAGCCATGAAAAATAAAATATCAATATTGGTGGTGGGTTGCGGAAATATGGGAACTTCTCATGCCAGGGCCTATCACAAATTGGACGATTTTCAAATTACCGGGCTTGTGAGCCGCGGGCCGGAAAGCAGGGAACGGCTCTCCGGTGAACTGGGCGGCCTGCCAACTTTTGATAATTTTGAGAAGGCCCTTGAAATCACAAAACCCGATGCTGTCTGCATCAGTACCTATCCGGGAACACATGCTCAGTATGCCATTCAGGCCTTGAAAGCAGGCGCTCATGTATTTGTCGAAAAGCCTATTGCCGAAACCGTCGGGATGGCAAAAGCTGTTGTTGATACTGCCCGTGAAGCTAAAAAAAAAGTGGTTGTCGGATATATTCTTCGTCACCACCCCGGGTGGAGAAAATTTGTTGAATCGGCTGAAGAACTTGGCAAGCCCCTTGTTATGCGTATGAACCTGAACCAGCAGAGCACAGGTCGTGAATGGGAGGTGCACAAGAATATCATGGAGAGTATGTCGCCGATCGTTGATTGCGGTGTTCACTATGTGGATCTGATGTGCCAGATGACCCGGTCAAACCCGGTACGTGTGCATGCCATCGGGGCCAGGTTATCGGAAGAAATAAACCCTGATATGTACAATTACGGCCAACTGCAGGTTGTTTTTCAGGACGGTTCTGTGGGTTGGTATGAATCAGGATGGGGCCCCATGATAAGCGAAGAATCCTATTTCATAAAAGACGTGATCGGGCCGAAGGGCTCTGTAAGCATTCATAAAAAAACGTCAGACGAACCACGGGGAATTTCGGCTGATATCGCTGAACATACAACTGTCAAAAAACTACATATTCACAACAGCGAGCTGGATTCTGAAGGAAATCTGAAATACGATGACAAGTTGATCGCTGCTGCCGACGAGCCCGGCCATGATGAATTGTGCCTGTTTGAGCAGCAATTTTTTTTAAGATCGATCCGTGAAAATCTGGACCTTTCAAACCATTTAAAAGAAGTGGTAAATACGCTTAAGATTGTTTTGGCTGCAGACCGGTCGATTAAATCAGGTGATGCGATTTCAATTAAATGAAGGCAGTTAATCCGGATCTCCCGCAATAAAAGGCTTTGTGTCGATTTGTGGTGAAAAAAACTTAGGGCAGGGTGTAGCCAAGCCGTCTTGCCACGAAGGCACGAAGCAACACACAACGAACCTACGAATCCTGTACAAACCTGATGCAACTACAAAATCGCGACTTGAACTTTTACGTTAATTCAAGAGTTCTGAAATCACAAGTTCCCCTTCTGTATTTCATCGGCAGCATAATTAGCAGCCCTGGCGGTAATGGCCATGAATGTTAGGGACGGATTTTGCTCTGCCACGGATGACATACAGGCACCATCTGTCACAAATACATTTTTACAGCTATGTACCTGGTTCCATTTATTTAAAATGGAATTTTTTGGATCCTTGCCCATTCTTGCACCACCCATCTCATGTATATCAAGGCCGGGAGCCTGTTTTGAATCGTTAGGCTGAATATCTTTACATCCTATTTTTTCAAGCATTTCGACTCCCTGTTCCAGAAAATCCCTGATCATGTTGTCATCATTTTCGGTATAATCAACAGATGTGACAATTTGAGGAATCCCCCAAGGGTCAGTTTCTGTGTCACTAAGGCGGACATGATTTTCATAACGCGGTATAACTTCACCTTGTATAGACATATAAATACGCCAGTCTCCGGGATTCTGTAATTCATCTTTAAGGGCTTTTCCAATGTTTTCGGAACCGGTTCCTCGTGCCCAGCCTTCCCTGCCTGCACCGGTAGATACCAGGTACTTTCCCTGAAAACCCAGGTTTTTTTCCTGTCGATAAACATTCCGGAAGGGAGGCATAATAGGGCCGGTTGGCCTTCTGCCTGTGTAATATTGATCTTTAAAACCCTCGTAAACAGCACTAATGCGGCCCCGGTAATTGTGAAATGAGATATACCGGCCCAGTGTACCGTTGTCATTTCCAAGCCCGTCAGGAAAGCGGTTGCTCTTGCTGTTTAAAAGAATAAGATTTGAATTGATGCAGGCCGCATTCACAAATATAATTCTTGAATAATATTCAGTCATCTCTTTGGTTTCGGCATCTATGACCCGGACACCGGAAGCCTTGCCTTTCTTTTCATCGTAAATGATGGAATGAACAACAGAATTCATGCGCTTTGTGAGGTTACCGGTTTTTTCAGCCCATGGCAGAGTGGAACTATTTGAACTGAAATATGCTCCGTACGGGCAACCGCGATAGCAACGGTTCCGGGCCATGCACATACCGCGGCCTTGTTGTCTGTGAATATCACGAACTTCTGTCAGATGAGCACATCTTCCCTGTACCAGGTAGCGGTTGTCATAGGATGATTCAATCCCCTTTTTCATCTCTTTTTCAACACAATTCATCTCGAATGGCGGCAGAAAATCACCGTCGGGCAGGTGTTCAATACCATCCTTATTTCCGCTCCAGCCCACAAAATGCTCCACTTTGGAATACCAGGGGGCAAGTTCATCGTAGGTAAATGGCCATTCGATTCCATAACCGTCCCGCGCAGGCCCTTCGAAATCGTACTTGCTCCATCGTTGTCCGCCGCGCGCCCAAATCAGGGATTTTCCGCCTTCCTGGTAACCCCGAATCCAGTCGAACGGTTTTTCCTGGATGTAAGGGTGAACTTCGTCTTCCGTGAAAAAATGCTTTGTTTTGTCGTTATACGCGTAACATCTTGCAACAACCGGATTCTTTTTCAATTCCTCCTGAGGCAGATAGCCTCTGTTTTCAAACTCCCAAATCTCCTTTAAAGCAGTTGGATAATCTTCTTTATGGGTTACAGGTCTGCCCCGTTCAAGAACCAGGGTTTTCAATCCCCTGTCACAGAGTTCTTTGGCAGCCCACCCTCCGCTAATGCCTGAGCCAATAACGATGGCATCATAGGATCTGTTTTTTACGGAATCATTTGAAAACACGATATTGTAACTTTGTTAAGTATTTATCATTTGTCTAAAAGAATATAAGTTAGAGAATTTGGAAAGAAAGTTGGAACCGGTTCCATATTTTAGTAAAAGATGGAGTCTGTGTTTCGATTGAGATACGATTTATTATGATTTCTAAAAAACTTTTTATAATTAACAGACTATTCATTATTTCGAATGATTCAGAATTTTAATGTTTTTATGCCTTAAAAAATGGAAAAATTAAACATTGATAAGGTTGCCCGGCTTGCCCATGTTTCTAAGTCTGTGGTATCCAGGGTATTGAATGATCATCCGAATGTAAGCGATGCTGCTCGCAGCCGGGTTACAACAGTCATAGAAAAATACGGATATAAACCGAATACGACAGCTCAGAATCTGGCAAAAAACCGCTCGTGTGTGCTTGGAGTCTTGACTGACCGCAGAGCTGACAATGAAATGAGTAGTGGTTATTGGTCTCTTTTCAATCTCGGCTTATTTGATGAGTGCAGAAAGAAAGGATATTTCACAAGGTTTTCATTTGTTGACACAAAAAACATGAATCAATCCAGTCACGAGCTCTACGATGTATCCGGTACGGATGGATTTATTCTTCACACTAAAGAAGTGATAGATATGATTCTTGATGATTTGAAGGAACATAATTTACCTGTTGTATTGAAACAGCAATATTCCAAATACACTGAATACAGTTCCGTGGACGTAAATAACTACCTCGGGGGATATTTAGCTGCAACTCATTTAATTGAACTCGGGCATGAAAATATAGCAATTTTAGTTGCGGTTCCGGAAGTCGAAGAAGCCAAAGAAAGATTGCGTGGATTTCGTCAGGCCCACTCTGACATGGGAATGGAAGTGAATGAGGAACTGATTATATCTGGATTCTATAATCAGGAGTTTGGATATGAAGCAGTAAAAAAATTAAGAAAAGCGGATCAACGGTTTACAGCATTATTCTGTACCAGTGATACAATTGCGATGGGTGCATTATTGGCATTAAGAGAAGAGGGGACAGAGATTCCTGAAGATGTATCCGTGGTTGGATTCGATGACTTACCTGCCTCAAGATTCACCTTTCCTCCTCTTACCACAATTCATCAGCCGATATATGAAAAGGGAGTCATGGCAGCCAAAATTCTAATCAAACAATTAGAAAATTGTGATTCAAAAATTGTTAATGAATTACTTGATCCCCATCTTGTAATCCGTAAAAGCACTGGCCCTCCTCCGGTTTATATTTAATGAGAAAGCATGGTATTTCTTGCCACAACCCAGATCTAAACCAACTTAGAATTTTAGCAAAGATAAGATCTTGGTTCTGGCAAGAAATACCATGTCATGAGATGAGGAGAAAGACAGAAGACATGGTATTTCTTACATGTGTTGAGATCTTGCCTCTGCTAAAAAACTGAATTTTTCTAAATTTGAATGGTGGCAGGAAATACCATGTCATAGGTCTTACAACTCTTTGATATAAATATTTCTGAACTGAACCTGCAGGCCAGCACCAGATGTTGACCTGTGTTTTTGACATGCCTCTCAGGTAGATGCCTGAATCAGAATCGGGAACAGACATTCGTATGATCTCACCCTTTTCATTCAATTTATTTGTTCCGTCAGGTAAAATTATAGGCACATTGGAGTTAATAAAAGGGGTCTCTTTTATTCTCCATTCCAATTTTAAAACAAAATCAGCATAATCTTTTTCACTCCATAGATTTTTATCATTGACTGCTTCACTTTCCGCATCATAATCTATGACTCCGTCCATTACTTTCCAGTGGCCATTATCACCTTCGGGAATAACCCAGCCGGATAAGTTTTTTCCATATAAAAGGGATACGAATCCATTATTTCTATTCAAATTCTGAGCTTCACAGGTGCTGTAAAGCAGGTAAAACGTAATGAAGCAGAAAAAAAATGTCCGAATTTGTTCATGATCTCATTTTTTGTTCACAGGTTTATTTTTCTAATTTCACTGAAATTTAATGGTTCTTTGTTCACCATTATATTTGAAAATGTCCACCCTGATCATATTTTCAGAAATGGGAATAAAGCGTGACGATGCGGATATAAAAGAGCTTCCATAGTAAAATTCATTTTTTCTCATTTTACCCGATTCAAAATGTATGATTGCATATGCATCATCAGGTTCGGCAGAAATAAAATTCCGGGTTTCTTCATTACTGAATACTTTCAGCGGACCACTGTTTTGAGATGCAGCTATCAGGTATCTATTGTCTGCGCCTTTGAATTTTATCAAAGCCCTGCCGTCACCCGGCAGGTAAAAACCACTTTGGGCATGCTTTACGGTTGAAAATGAACTGTTTCCATTTCCTTTTAAATGGATCCCGTTAAAGGCATTTTGGCTACCCATTCGAATATCTGCCCCGTAATGATTCCCTGTTAAAAGCAGGTCCAGATTTCCATCGGCATTAAAATCATCGGCTAAAAGCCCGTAGACAGGAGCGAATTGAGCTTCAGCAGGCAGTGCTTTTATTTCAAATGTGCCGTCTCCTTTATTTATTAAAATCGATGTATTTAAATCGGTAACCTCCCAGACCGAAGCCTTATCTAAATGCTCAGCAGAAAAAAAATCTTGGATAGTTGTTTTACCATACTCGTTGTTTGAACTGAATTTTTGAGTGATCTGAGGCAAAACTTTTTGCATCTGCTGCATATTATGAACAGGGAATTCCTTAAACACACCATCTTCGTCCAATTTAAATGTACTGATTACGGCATCGTAAAGGCCATTGTCATTTATATCACCTGCATATACTTTTATAGGCTGGTTATCTGAAGCCTTGAAAAAAGAGTTTAAGCCATAATTTCCTACTACATAATCTGTATAACCATTATTTGTAAAATCACCGCCGGTGATACTATTCCACCAGCCTGTGTGAGATTCAATACCGGTTTGGCTTGTAACATTCTTGAATCCATCGCCTGTATTCTTGAAAAAATTGATGGGCAACCAGTCACCGGTAACGATGAGGTCGATAAGCCCGTCATTATTAAAATCTGACCATAAAGCATCCTTCACAATTCCAAAATCTGATAATTCAGGGGCAAGCTCTGCGGTTATGTCAGTAAATTTAAGCTTGCCGTTTTTTGAATCATTTCTCAATATGAAACTTGAAACGGGTTTAGGATATTCTCCGGGTGAAACAAGTCCGCCCACAAACAGATCTGGCAAACCGTCATTATTAATATCTGCAGCAATTACCACCGATCCGCTCACGAAATTTTCCGGCAGGGCATCAAGCTGTTTTGTGAAATTTCCGTTTTCATCATTGAGATAGATTTCATTTTTATAATTGTTGCTTTCGGCAGGTTTTTCCATGCTTCCTCTCGCAATGAATATATCCTGATGTTTGTCATTGTTGGCATCAAATATCAGTACGCCTAAATCTTCTTTCTGAGATAGTGTAGCTACTTCGCCGGGTAAAAATTCAGTAAGATTGAATTTCCCATTTCTATTTTGCAAAAGTATTTTTCCGGTTTCACCGAAAGATCCGCCGATAAAAATATCATCCAATCCATTTCCTGAGATATCACCGGCAGCAAGTCCGGGGCCAAATTCCGACAATTTGTAGGGCAGAAGAGGTTCCGATGCAAAGTCATTAAACTCAATTTCAGAATGATGATAATTGATGTTAACATCGTTTGTAATATCTGTAAATATGCTTTGCTGATTAGAATGATATCGCCCATCAGTTTCCTTCAATTCATTAATTTTCTTAGCCTTCGATTTTCTAACTGTGATTGTTTGATCGGAGGCAACATTTTTCAGCACTTGTTGATTTACACCTTCCGGATCCTGCCATGTAACGATAAGTGAATCGATTTCCTTTGATTCGCCTAATCCAAAATGAGCAGCCGGATCGACGGTAGATAAATATCCCCTGTAAAGCGAATGTTCGTAAGTTTGATGCTCTCCGGAATTGTAATAAATGTCTGCAATAGCCCCGATGCCATCAATGTTATTTTTTCCGCCTTCAAATCTGATTTTTAAATAATGATTCGACTGATTACCGGAATTCAAATCGAATTTATTTTTATAAATAAAAGCCGGTCCGTTCACATTGTTGATGATGATATCCATGCCACCATCATTATTCAGGTCTGCATAAACAGCACCTGTTGAAAAAGCAGGCTGAGTCAATCCCCATTTTTCTGTAACATCGGTGAAAGTCAGGTCTTTGTTATTTTGAAATGCATAATTGGGTATTTTGACTTCAGGTATTTTTTGCAGTGCCATGGATTTAGGCATTACGCCCGAGACCCTGCCATATTCATTCCAAAAGTCTTTATCCGTTACATCCTTTGGTATTCCGTTAGTAACAACAAGATCCCTGAAGCCATTATTATTAAAATCAGCCAGAAGGGGAGTCCAGCTCCAGTCGGTTTCCGCAATATGTGATAAAAATGCAATTTCACTGTAAACAGGATGAGAATTTTTACCTGCATGCCCCATATTCAGTTGCAGTGTATTTCGTGTATATTGAGGAAAGACCTGTTCAAAAGTCCGGTTCAAATAATTGCGATAATTATTTGGGTTGGTCATGGTATTTTTCCGGAAATTAATTTCCGGTAACATATCAAGTGTAAATATATCCGGTAAACCGTCATTGTTGATATCGGCAATATCCGTTCCCATCGCTGAATAGCTTGTATGCTTTAAGTAGTCATCAATTCTATCCGTATAAGTACCATCTCCGTTGTTAATCCAAAGAATATCTTCTGATATGTAATCATTGGCTATATAGATATCTTTAAAGCCGTCAAAATTAATATCGGAAATATTAATTCCCAGGCCGTGCCCGCCTTTGTTGATGCCGGTTTCTTCGGAAATTTCATAAAACACCGGGTGGCCTTTTTCGGTATCCCGGAAGCTTTTATATAATTTGTCCCTGTTCGAGGATTTTTGTCTTGCCTGGTTAGAGACTGATGCATAGGATTGATTCGGATCCCTGTAGGATGTTAAAAGATAAACTTCAAGGTTCCCGTCATTATCAGAATCAAAGAAACCGGCCATAGTAGTATAAGAATCATCTGCCAAACCATAATCTTCCCCCATTTCTCTAAATACAGGTATCCCGTTATCGTTTAAACCCCGATTTACATACAGTTCATTTTTTCGCAATTCCGGGTTATTCCTCCCCGTGGCAGACAGATAGATATCGGGTAATCCGTCGTTATTGATATCTATTACAGAGACTCCGCTGTACCATTTTTCTGGCAATCCGCCGGTGTTGGATACCGATGTGATATTCTCAAATTTGAAATCTCCACGATTCAGATAAAGCTCGTTAGACACCATATTGCCTACAAAATAGATATCCGGCAGCCCGTCATCGTTAAAATCACCGATTGCAACACCGCCGCCATTGTAAATGTATTCGTAATCCAAAATATTCAGGCTGTCAGATTCGGTTATTGTGTTTTGGAAAGTGACTCCCGATGAAGATGAAGGGATAAGTTCAAAACGAGTGCCCTTGTTGCTGCATGACAAAAAAAATAGTAATAGAGAATAGGTGACTAAAAACCGGCGAGTAATAACGTTTTTTTTATTCATCAGTTTAAATTAAAAAAAAGAGGCAGTGCACGATAATATATGCACTGCCTCTTTTGTAATTGAAATTAAATTAAAAATTTAACTTAAAAACCCGGATTTTGCTGTAATTGTGGTACACCATCTACTTCACTCAAATCAATTTGTCTCAGAGGAATTGGGTAAAATTCATTTTTACCCGGCGTAAAAGTAGCTCCCGGAGCCAGTGTGTTTGGTAAAGCGGTGGCTTCAAACTGCCAGGCACGATTGATTTCCCTGTCTGCAATGCCCCATCGTACAAGATCGAAGAATCGATGGCCTTCAAGTGCAAGCTCAATTCTGCGTTCATGCCATACAATTTCACGGGCTTGCTGCTGGCTGCTAAATGAACCCGCAGGGTATAAATTTATTTCATAATTGGGTTCAGGATACTCATTCCAGCTATTAATGTCATCGACACTGCCACCCAAAAATGTAAATGTGCTATTTCGATCTTCTCTGACAACAAAATTACCGGGATTTATATCAACAAGATCCAACATTTCATTTTCACTTTCAACTATGGCTGCAGCAAATTCCCTGTTCAGATCATTACTTACCATTCCATCAGGTCTGGCAGCTCTTTCACGAACACGGTTCACATACTCACGTGCCTGTTCCGGAGATCCTGCTTCAATCTCTGCTTCAGCAGCCATTAAAAGAACATCGGCAAACCGAATAACATTTATGTTATGTGCAGTACCGGGTGCCCATTGGTTATTGTCTGCAAATTGATTTTCTTGCGATTGCCAGTAAACTTTTTTCTTGGGAGCATATGGGCCCGAGAAATCCTGGTCTCGTACCCATCTTTCTCCGGGGTGCGGGCCCCAGTCGTGGTAGGGGACTCCCCGGCGTCCAACATTCCAGTCTAAACGCGGATCAATTGTACCTGTATACGGCTCAAATTGTTGATCAGAGGGAATTCCCTGATCATTTTTAACACTTTGATTATTAAAATTCCCAATGACAGGAAGGCCGCCTTCCGTTCTGAATGAATTTACCAGATCCTGGGCAGGCTGGAAAAATCCACAACACCGGAACGGGCTGTTAAATGGAAAATTAAGCATGGCACCATGGTTGGCCCGGGTAATATCACCGGTTCCGTCGTTTGCAACTTGTTGTACGGTGAAGACTGCTTCAGGATTTCCGGATTCTTTTGCCGGGTCGAAAGCATCCCAGTAATTCTCCGCAAGATCATAGGGCACACCTTCGGAAGTTACACCACCTGCAATTACCTGGTCAAATATGGATTTTGCTTCGCTCCATTTCTGCTGGTATGCAAATGTCTTGCCAAGATAGGCAGCTGCTGCCCACCTGTTAGCACGCGCAACTTCAGATTGTACCTCCGGCAGGTTTTCAAAAGCAAACTGAAAATCAGCTTCTATGTTTGGCCAAATTTCCACGTCATTCGGTTGATTTACATTCTCGGTATTTTCATCAATCCACGGAACTCTGAAATACATTTTTCGTAGTTCAAAGTAGAAGTGTCCTCTGAGAAATCGGGCTTCGGCTGCAACACTATTGATTTGTTCAGGAGTCATATCTTCGACTTGCTGCAATACTTTCAGAACCGCATTTGTTCGGGTAACGCCTTCATAAAGAGATTGCCATTTGCTGTCAAAGAAACCGATGGAAGGATCCGAGTTGCCTCGCTGAATTGAATTGATCGGAGCCTGGTCGCCTGCATTTGATCCTTTATGGGCATCTCCGGCAACAATATCTCCGTAAATCCAGTTATGCTGTGATTTTTCCCATGGAAGGCCGGGTACATCCCAGCCACCGCCATCGAGTTTTGCATATGCACCAATGAGCTGGGCATTTACACCCTGTTCATTAGCCAGTACCTGTTCACTTAAGGAGCCTCTTGCAGGTTCTGTCAAAAAATCATTACATCCATACAATAACAAGATTCCGCTTATTACTGTAAGTACACTTACTATTTTATATTTAGTTTTTTTGAATAACATAATCACTTTTTTAAGTTTTACAAGATTGAAAGATTAACACCGAACAGGAACTGTTTTGGTGTTGGAAACTGGCCTTCATCAATTCCGAAATTGGTACTTCCACCGCCTCCGTCACCTGGAAAGAATCCGATTTCGGGATCAGGGCCAGTGTAATCTGTAATTGTTAATATATTATTTACCTGAACAAAAACCCGGAGATTTCCGATTCCGAATTTATCCTGGAAGCTTTGGGGCACAGAATACCCAAGAGTGAGATTTCTCAATCTCCAATAAGAGCCATCTTCGACAAAAAATGAACTCGGGCTGCCGTTTGTACTGAAGGTACCCACATTTTCCTGAATGGGAAGAGTGGCATTCGAATTATCCTGTCCGGGCACAAATGCATCTGTCAGTGTTCTGGTACTTTTAGCACCATTAAAAGAGGGGAAGAAATCTGTCCACCATCTTACCTGATTCCAAATGTCGTTGCCTTGAGAGGTAAACCAAAACATGCTGAAATCCCAGTTTTTGTAATTCAAACCAAGATCGAGTCCCATTGTGAAATCCGGGTTGGGATCGCCAATGATGGTTCTGTCATCCGGAGTGATTTCTCCGTCTCCATTGATATCCCGAAATCGAAATCTTCCGACTCCGGCTTCCGTTTGATATTCACCACTCGGGGCTCCTGCATTTAATTGGTCAATTTCATCTTGATCCTGGAAAAATCCGTCAACAACAAATCCGAAAAAGGAAGAAACTGATTGGCCGACTTCATTGCGAACAAAATTTTGGCCAACGAATCTTCTGTTTTCCTGGCTGAAACTTGTTACTCCGTCAGCTACTTTGGTGATTTCATTATTGAAAGATGTGAAATTAATATTACCACTGATCTGAAGATCATCAGTAATGTTGTGAAAAGACGAAAATGAGATATCAATTCCGGTATTTCTCATATTTGCAACATTAACAAATGGTGCTGTTGCACTACCTGCAGTACCCGGCAGCTCAGGATTAAAAAGCAAATCTCTCACATCTTTCCAGTACCACTCAAAATCAACATCCACCCTGTTGTCAAATAAACTGGTTACAAAGCCGACATTAACATTTAACACTTCCTCCCACTGCGCGTTCGGGTTTCCGATTTGGCTCAACAGAAAACCTTCCTGGGTAGACGAGTTACTTCCATTTATCGCAAAAAATGAACTGGCCCTGTCTGAAGCAAAAAGCGTGAATTGATTGGAAGTTGGAACATTTTGTTCGTTACCGATTAACCCGACACTTGTCTTGATTCTGAATTCATTCAAAAAATTCAAGTTCAGGTCCTGAAAAAACGGCTCACTGCTAATACGCCAGCCAACACTCCCTGAGGGAAATGTGCCCCAGCGGTTTCCTTCGCTAAAGCGTGACGATCCGTCATGCCTTACAGTACCTGTTAACAGGTATTTGTCATCAAAGTTATAATCAATGCGCCCGAAGAAAGATGCCAGCGTATTTTGAAACTCTGAGCCAAAAGTATTCCGGTTTCCGGAAGCATTGGAAAGGTTCACAAAATTTTTATCAAACGAAAAGAATCCGTCTGCAGTTGCACCTCTGAAAGTAAATGAGTTCTTAAAAATTTCTGTTCCAAAAAGTACCTCATAATTATGCTTCTTGTAATTATCACTGTACCTGATAGTATTATTAAAGGTCCAGTTAAACACATTAATTTCATTGGTAGTGAGAACATTTGTTACATCATTTTCCTGGTTTTCAAAGGTAGGGAACTGAAAAGCCTGGCTGGAATTATTTACTAACTCACCACCGAAGGTTGTTTTTACTACTATTTTTTCAGTCAGATCTACTTCGCCGAAAACATTACCAATTAATCTCCGGTTGTTCTGTTCATTATTTCGGGTTCTTTCCATAATTGCAACGGGATTAAAGGCATTGCCCAAAGGTGCACCAAATGCTCCGGCAAAATTTCCACGGATATCAAGTACTGGAATAATTGGTTGCTGTCTGAAAGCCATGCCGATAGCACTTCCCTCAGTAAGAGAAGCTACCTGGGGATTTTCAGATATGTTATAACTCAGGTTTTCTCCAATTCTGATTTTTTCACCTATATTAAAACTGGTATTTGCCCTGAAGTTATATCTTTTACGGCCTGTTCTTAACAGTGTACCTTCCTGGTCGGTAAAGTTTATCGCAAACAGGTAATTGCCAATCGGGCTGCCGCCACTCACAGAAACGTTATGATTCTGTTGTAATTCTGCAGAAAAAAGTTCACTGAACCAATCCGTACCCTGTTTATTAGCCCTGGTTATTCTTACAAAATCATTCAAGAGCGCAGGGTCGTTAAATTCAGGGATTATAAAATAACTATCCAAATCCACTTCACCCTCCGATGCACCAACAGGTGCTATAAAGTCCGGAAGTACAGGAGAAGTACCACCACCATACAATGGATGCGGCCGCGGATTATTAATTCTGTCTGTTGCAATCCATAACAAGTCAGCATGTTGCTGGGGTGTTGCAATATCAAAGGGGTTATCACGACCTTGCCAGTCCATACCGAAAGAACCATTATAATTAAACTGAACACTGCCCCTTCCTTTTTTTGTAGTCACAACAATTACCCCATTGGCAGCTCTTGCTCCGTATACAGCCGCAGAAGAAGCATCTTTTAAAACCTGTATGGATTCAATATCGTTGGGGTTCAAATCATCAATATTTTCAATAGATATGCCGTCCACAATATACAGTGGAGTGCTGTCTCCAAATGTATTGATACCCCGGATCCGGATATTGGGTGTTTCTCCGGGCTGGCCTGAGCTTGTAATATTAACTCCTGAAACAGCTCCCTGTAATTGTTTGGTTACCAAATCACCGGATGCAGAAAGGCGTTGAAAATCATCCATTTCGACAACTGCTATTGACCCGGTGAAATCTCTTCGTTGCTGCTGGCTGTAACCTGTAACTAACACCTCGTCGCCAAGCAGAATACTTGGTTCCAATACCACATTTATGGTGCGACGGCCCTCTATAGGCACTTCCTGAGTCTGGAATCCGATAAAAGAAAATCTGAGAACACCGTCTCCATCAGCAACACGAAGGCTGTACTTTCCTTCCAAGTCAGTAGTTGTACCGCGGTCTGTACCAACCAAAATAATTGTTACTCCGGTTAAAGGTTGCCCGGTTTCCTGCTCGGTAACAGTTCCGGTTATTTCTATATCGTTCTGAGCAAAAGAAATTTGATAGTTTACACATAATTCTGCCATCCAAAATAAAGCCGTTAATGTGCCAAGCATCATAATTCTATCAACTCGAAAGTTTTTCAGGTTCTTGCAGTAATTACTGGCACCCTGAAAAACGTGCTCCTTTATAGGTGGTATTTTTATATGCATATTGTATGGATTTTGTATTTAGATTTGCTTAAACAAAGGCTACTGGAACTGAAATCCCTCAGTTTACAACTGATGTTGTTTATAACATTTGCTTAACATTTATGAGAAGATTATATAAAATCTAACTCTTAATTTTAAATATTTTTTACACAATAAATATATTACTAATATATTAGTTTATCATAATATCTAAATTCCAGTGCGGTTTTTTGCCATAAAAAACCTGAAAATCGTTGTTTATTCAAATCAGAAAATGATTTTTTTGAATTGATGGTTTGCTTTTCATCTTCCACTTGGAACCGGTTCCAAATTTTATGATTGATTTATACAATGGGGTAATTCGTGAAAATTAAGAGGTGACCGAAGACACGGGCGCGGGAAATCCCAAAAAGCAACAGCCGAAAAATGTGAAAGATATTTTAAAGATATAACCGAAATAATCTGACAGCTCTTTCTGGATTTATCAAACACAAATCTCAATGATCTTTATGAGTGAATTTTATGGAAGCGGTTCCAATATTCAGTTATCATATTGCTAAAAACAAAAAAGTTCGGGTTATTGAAGAAAACCAAAATCAAATTATACAGTTTTAGGGTACAAATACTTTCACGTTACTAATCAATGATTCCTCGTTATTGGATTGGTGCTTTACTTAAAAGTGGATTCCGGACGCCGGGGTTCACTTTTTTTAAACTGAATTGTTGTGAAATAGATATGTATGAATTCTTACAGAACTGAAATTTTTGTTAGCAATCTGATTTTTTTCATTAGTCTGTTTTTTATTTTTACGGGATGCACCTCTTTTGAAAATCCGGATATCCGGCTGGCCTGGACCGTAGAAGATAATTTTGCGAGCGAAAGCAGTTACATCTCTACAATAAAGATGAAAAATGAAGGGAATGTCTCTTTACAATCAGACGGATGGGTGCTCTATTTTAATAACCTTCGGCCTGTTCAACCGGAAAGTTTTCCAAATACACTTCGTTTAACTCATATCAACGGAGATTTTTACAAATTAGAACCGACCGAATTATTTGAAGCAATTTCGCCGGGAAAATCTTATTCCTTTTCTTTTTCAACAGCCGGTTCTGCCATAAAAGAATCCGATGCTCCTGAGGGCTTTTATTTTGTATTTGAAAATGGTGATCTTCTGGAAGTTCCCCATATTGAAGTTCAACCGTTTACGAGCGAGAATCAGTTTAAAAGAAGTCCGGATGACCGGTTGTTATATGCAGATGCGGAATATTACTATAAAAAGTATGATCCTGCATATTCTTTTACAGTTTCTGAAATTGAAAAAATCACTCCCTCACCGTATCAGATTAGTGATGGAGGTGAGCCATTCCTGTTAGATAGTGATTTAACAATCTATTATGAACAGGGACTTGAAAGTGAAGCCCACGTTTTATCAGACATTATAGGTGAATTATCAGGTATTCAAGCGGAATTGAGTTCAACTATTTCCGGCACAGGTGATCCGGGTATATTTTTGATGACTGGTGATATTCAAATTGCAAAATCTTTAAGAGATACGGAATCTTATGAATTACGGATAAATGAGAACCAGATAAGAATTACCGGTAGTGATGCCCCCGGTGTATTTTATGGACTACAAAGCCTGCGGTCGTTGATTTATTATGATCCGGAGAGATCTGATCCGGGCACGGTTTTTCTGCCCGCTGTCCATATCCTGGATTTTCCACGATTTAAATACCGGGGATTTCACCTGGATGTTGCACGGAATTTTCAACCTGCCGAGACTGTCAGGAAACTGCTTGATGTGATGTCGCACTATAAATTGAACACGTTTCATTTTCACCTGACGGATGATGAGGGCTGGCGTCTTGAAATTCCGGGATTGCAGGAGTTAACAGAAATTGGCGGCAGAAGAGGCCATACCCAGGATGAACTGGATCACTTGATTCCCTCTTATGGCTCCGGGCCGGATCCCGTTAATTCGAAAGGAAGCGGCTGGTATTCACGAACCGATTACATTGACCTGCTTAAGTATGCATCTAAGCGCCATATTGAAGTGATTCCTGAAATTGATCTTCCGGGGCATGCGAGAGCCGCTATAGTTGCAATGAAATCCAGATCGTTAAAAACCGGAGACGAGAGCTTCAGGCTGCACGAACCGGAAGATGAATCTGAATACCGCTCAATTCAGGGATGGGATGATAATGTGATCAATGTTTGTCAGGAATCTACCTATTCGTTTATAGAGAAAGTTTTTGATGAAATCACTGAGATGTACCGGGAGGCAGATGCGCCTTTGAGCACAATTCATGTTGGAGGTGACGAAGTTCCCGAAGGCGTATGGGAAAAATCTCCTGCCTGCAGCAATCTGATAAATAAAAACCCGGAACTGGAATCCACTGCAGATCTGCAAAATTACTTTTTTCAGCGAATTCAATCCATGCTTGATAAACAAGATTTAATGATGGCAGGCTGGGAAGAAGTTGCACTTGAACATTCAGAAGAAGCAGGACAGGTAAATATCAATCCCGCTTTTACGGGTGCTTTTATACCCTATGTCTGGTCTAACGTATGGGGTGGCGGCAGAGAAGATTATGCATACAGGCTTGCAAATGCCGGATACCAGGTTGTCATGTCACACGCAACTGATTTCTATTTTGATATGGCCTATGATCATCATCCTCAAGAGCCCGGCTTTTACTGGGCCGCATTTATAGATGCTAAAAAACCTTTTGGATTTATACCCTATGACCTTTTTAAAAATGGTATCGCTGATTACAGCGGCAAACCTTTGCCGGAATCTTATTTTGATGACAAGGAAAAACTGAAAAATTCGGCAAAAAAGAATATTCTGGGTCTGCAGGGCCAGCTTTGGGGAGAGACGTTAAAATCGGATGACCGTGTGGAATATATGGCACTTCCAAGACTGATCTCGCTGGCTGAAAGAGCCTGGAGCCGGCAGCCGGATTGGGCAGTGATTGAGGACAAAAATGTACGTGAAGAAATGAAAAGCCGATCATGGTCTGAATTTGCAAATCGTTTGGGTAAGGTAGAATTCCCGAAACTTGATAAAAATGATCCGGCCTATTTATACAGGGTATCGCCTCCGGGAATAACATCCGGAAACGGGCTTGTAAAAATGAATACCGAATATCCCGGCCAGTATATTCGATTCACACTGGACGGATCTGAACCGGACAAGGATTCCAATCTCTATGAGAATCCGTTTGAGGCTGAAGAAGGTGTTTTGATTAAAGCAAAAACATTTACAACCAATAACAGATACAGCAGGACTGTGAGTTTGCAACTGTAAATATTAACAATCTCAGAACTTCTGACTGATGTGGCAGGGCGCGCCTTTGGCAATGCGCGGCACTTGAAATCAAGCTATGAACAAAGCCTTTCCTGCGCCGCGAGGGATGAATTTCCCCCCCGCTCCCAGTCTGATTTAAAAAAAAGAACCGTGTCCTTTGCGCATTCATGGCGCCCTTAGCGTGAAACAACAGTGCCCTCGATATTCGCAAAAGGTTTTCGCAGAGTAAATTGCCCAAAAAACTCGTGGTTGAAAAATGACTTCCTGTTTTACGATGCAATTTTTGTAACCCTTGATTTTTTAAATGGAGCCAGGAGTTCTTAATTTAGTCGATCCAGGCTTTATCGTTCAATTTACTGGGTTATAGAAATATACGCCGCAATCAAATCCCCGACTCGTTTTAGGCTAATATATGTTTGTAAGATTTCTGCATTTGGAATTACACACGGTTTGAATATCTTAAAGCATTGTAATCAAATTCAGAAGAATTTTAAGATATTCAATCAAATGCAGATCGACAGATGAGTTCGGAAAGGCTGAATATTGACAAAATTGCAAAACTGGCTCTTGTGTCCCGTTCTGTTGTTTCAAGGGTTCTGAATAATCACCCCAATGTAAGCGACGAAGCCAGGAAACGGGTCATGGATGTTGTTACAAAATATAATTACCGCCCAAGCTCCGTTGCACGCAGTCTTGCAACAGACAGTATGTTTGAAATCGGGATTTTCGCCACGAGAAGAGGTGATGAAGCACTGGGAAACGGATTCTGGACATTGTTACATCTTGGAATCTTTGAAGAGTGCATAAAGCGCGGATATTTTGTTACTCTTTCTTTTATTTCAACCAGGATGAAAAAGAAAGCCTATAATTTTCTTCTGAATGAAAGAAGGTTTGACGGTTATATCCTGCTAACCCAGGAAGTTGCCGATCTCGTTTACGATGTAATCAATGAGAGAAAAATACCGACCGTGCTTGTTGGGCAAAACGATAATAACAAAATTTTTTCAATTGATGTGGATAACCATACCGGGGGGTATAAAGCAGCCAAACACTTAATAGATCTTGGCCACAAAAATATCGGTATTATTCTGGCCGGGTTAAATTTGAAAGAGACAACAGACAGGCTCGATGGATATAAAAGTGCCCTTCGTGATTCAAACATTGATATTGAGGAGGGAAATATCATCATGGGCGATTATTCCCAGCGATTTGGATATGAAACCATGTATTGCTGGCTGAAGGAAAAACCAAGAATGACAGCTGTTTTTTGCGCAAGTGATACGTTAGCAATGGGTGCGCTTCTTGCACTATATAAATCGAAGGTTCGTGTACCGGATGACTTTTCAGTTATCGGGTTCGATGATCTGAATTTTTCCAAGTACTTAATACCACCTTTAACTACAATTCAACAGCCAATATTCAAAAAAGGAAAAAAAGCCGCAAAATTATTAATCGATCAAATCGAAAAAAAAGTAACTGATCCTTTTAATATTAATCTTGAGCCAGAGCTTATAGTAAGAGAAAGCAGTGCAAAGTTGATGGGTTAAAAATTCAAGCTCTCTTCACCTACATATCCCTGAAGCTTAATAAGTTGCATCGACACTTCTGGCTTTATCTGCCATATATTTTTGAATTATTTTTTTGATCTCGGATGATACCACTTCAGGCTCACTTTCAGCTTGATTGGCACGCTCATCACCCACCTCGAAAAGGGCTTCCCAGAGAAGCTTGTCATCTGCGTTTTTTACAAGGTGAAGATCCTCACTGCGGTTATAAATTTTGTCCCACTCCTCACGTACAAGTTTCCAATAGCTTCTGTTTTCTTCCCACCATTCTATTGCAGGCTCACAGTGTTTGTCATCAATCCTCGTATATTTATTTAGTCCTTTTTCTGCTACAATTACGCTGTCTTTCCCGTTATCCCTTATAATTTTTAGATTATCTTGTTCATGCAACCAGCCATAATCCGTCAAAATGTGGCGATTTCTCCGTTGCATCACATTGTAATCATCACGATTTGAAAACTCCCTGCGGGGCAAAGGTGCATCGGCTACACTTTCCCAGTAATGTTTTCCATCTTCATGTATCCAGGTAGCCGATCCTTCGTATCTCGGACTGTCATCAACCTGGTAAACTTTTTGTGTCCATTGGCCTTTGACATCCTTTTTTGGCAAGTGTTTATATTTCCAGCTCAAATTCTTATGAAATTGGTGAAGATCCCGGTTTTCATAAAGCCAGTCTTGTCTCCAGTGTTTTACAATCATGGTATCATTGATAACCAGGAGGTGCTGGATGACTATTTTGTCATCTGTCTCCTCTTCAACAAAAATCCACTCCGAAGAGGCAGCTGCATGATAAGGTTCGTGAATTTCGTAATCATCATGTTGAGGAAAAGTTTCAGCATAGTCAAAAGTAATACTGTAGCACCCGCACATGGATTTAATCGCTTCCTTATCTTTGTTGAAATCTGTTTGCGAGTAAACGGGGATCGATATAAACAGAGTTAATAATAAGAAAAGAGTCTTCTTCATGGAATTGGTGTTATTTGATTAAAAATATTTACACTCAAAATTTAGAATCATTCTAATTAACAAACAAGGACGTATATTTATATTGAAAAAAAGTTTTGAAAATGGTTATGCTGTCTAAATTGTTAAAGATAAGTAAGATCAAAATAATGAAGCCGGAGTCATGGATACAAAATCAATAGCTATCTTAAAAAAACAATTGGTAAAACACCTGAAAGGCGGGCAAGCATTCAGGCCAGTAGATCACCTTCTTGAGAAAATATCCTTTGATGAGATTAGTATTAAACCGGCCGGGCTTCCGTATTCTTATTATCAGCAATTTTATCACCTTCGTTTTGCGCAGCTTGACATTCTTGAATATTGCCGGAACAGCAATTACCAACATCCGGCCTGGCCCGATGATTACTGGCCTGGGAATGCGGAACCATCCGGCAAGGAAGAGTGGAACCGGCTTAAAAAGAATTACCTGGCTGAAAGAAAAGAATTTTGCAATTTGATTCTTGATCCGTCACAAGATCTTTTCAAGCCGCTCCGGGATAGCAGTGACCATACCTTGCTTCGGGAAGCTCAACTGGTAATTGAACATTCCGCGTATCATGTGGGGCAGTTGTATGTTATTTGGAGGCTTTTATAGCGAAACGGGCTTAAGAACACATGAAATGTTTTACTCTAATGGATTGTGTTGTTTGTGGTTCGTTATTCGATGTCAACAACTGGCAACTGACAACGAACAAAAATGACTTCTTGTTTTACGATACAATCCGAGTAATCCCTTGTTTTTTTAAAAGGAGATAAGAGTTCTGATTTTTAAATATTTTCCCGGTCAAAATGCATTTCTGTATTAGAGAAATAGAAAAAATTTTGAAACATTTTGGTTCCGCATCGCTCTTGTAGTATCGGAATAAAATGAAAAAGTTGAAATCAGCGATTATGGTTTCTAAAGAATTGCGTTTACATCTGAAAAAAAAATTAGCAACTGTCCAGTCACGAACAGTTGCTAAATATCATCTACAGACGGCTATTACCCCATTTGCACTTTAAACATAAATTTATCAAGGGTTGTTTGCAATAGTTGTAACTACGTAATTTAACTACGTATTTTTACGCATATTCTGGTTAACTGTTGTCACCTCTTTCCAATGCAAACCGGACAAGACCGGCTGTATTCTTTACATTAAGCTTGGCCATGAGGTTGGAACGGTGGGTTTCTACTGTTCGCGGACTGATAAAAAGGATTTTTGCTATTTCGGAACTTGTATAACCGTCAACGATTAGCTGAAGTATTTCATTTTCCCGTTTCGTAATTTTTTGGGTGGTTTTCTGATCCTCCTTTTTTTTAGTAAGGTCACTGTATCGCTTTGTGATCATTTTAGATACCGATGAACTAAATGCCTGTTCACCTTTGGCTACGCTGTTTACTGCGCTGATCAACTCATTACTACTAATATTTCTAACAATATAACCTGTAATACCGGCTTTCAGCGCCTGATTGAGGTGCAAAAAATCGGCACTGTTTGTCAAAACCATCACCCTGGCGTTTTTATCCGTCTTTTTGAATTTATCCATCAGTTCATGGATATTCAGGTCGGAAATATTAGAAGAGACAATCGAAACGTCAGGCTTATGCTTTGCAAATAACTTACAGGCCAGTTTCCCGTTTTCAGCCATTGCCGTGATCTCAAAATTCTTTTCCCTTTCAAGGATTGATTTCAACCCATGCCTAACGATATCCGTGCCATCTGTAATGAGAATTTTGATTGTGCCCATGCCTGCGATTAAATAATGGAGAGCGTAAATATAACAGATTATTTTTAATTGTATAAAATTTGTGAATTTTTACACCCGGCAATTTTTTCCATGGATAAAGTGATGAAACAGCGGTAAAAAGATTTTTTTAAAAATAAGTCGTAACAGAAGGCGTGCAGGAATCTCTTTATAAGAGTAGTCAATCATTTTAAATCCTAAACTCATACAATCAGAATTATGGGTGACACCTTATATAGCAGCAATCAATCGGAAACTCTGGTGGCCAACAACAAGAAAAAAAAGGTTTTTGTCGTCGAAGATGATCTTATTCTGAATTTGCTCTACGAAAATTACATGGAAAAACTGGGTTTTGAAACGGAAGGAGAATTGGTTTACGGGAAAACGGCTGTTGAGCTTGCAAAAAAAATAAATCCCGATTTGATCCTGATGGATATTGCCCTTGAAGGAGACATGGATGGCATCGAGGCAATGAGAGAGATCAGAAAATTTTCGGATGTACCGGTTATTTACATCACCGGCAATTCCGATCCTGCTCACAGGCAGCGAGCCGAAGAGATTGGATACACAGATTACCTGAACAAGCCTCTGGAATTCGAAGACCTGAAAGCCAGCCTGGTACGTGCAAATATTTTAGCCGGATAAACTTTTATTTGCCAAACATTTTTTTGGCAAGGCAGTAATATTGTGTGTACCATTTCAGGTTGGAAGTGATGCGCCTCTGTATTAATTTAAATCAAACGGAATAATAATTAATACAGACCTGGCACATTTCCTTATGACCCGAATTTTTTCATCTCTGACTCTCCTTGCATTTTTACTGATTTCCTGTTCATCTCCGCAGACTTTGGCTGAAGCTGAAAAAACTGACGCCGGTCAGCAGGCGATTGATTTGGAACGTCCAATTCCTTATCCGGTTGAAGTTCCCGGATCATTTATAAATGCCATAGATTCCGGCACCAGGACCGATACCGGGATGCCCGGAGAAGCCTACTGGCAAAATTCATCGGAATACCTGCTAACCGCCGAGCTGATTCCCGATGAGCACTTGCTTAAGGGTTCAGCGCAAATATCGTATATCAATAATTCACCGGATGAATTAGACCGTATCGTTATTGAACTGGCCCAAAATCTTCATAAGGAAGGAGTTCCGAAGAAAGAGACAACTGAAATTACAGGAGGGGTTCAGCTCGGAAAAGTAATGGTAAACGGGATTGAACTTGAAGAGATCAACCTGTTTCAGCGTTTTGCGAGGGGTGAGGCCGGGTATATAGTAGAAGGCACCTCGCTTTATCTGTTTCCGGACAGGCCTCTTGCCTCCGGATCTGTTGCCGATATGAGTGTCGAATGGTCGTTTACTATTCCCGAAGCCGGTGCTTCCGGCCGGATGGGCAGAAACAGGGGAAACCTCTACTTTCTGGCATATTGGTATCCAAAGGTGGCCGTCTATGATGATGTGTATGGCTGGCTGGATGACGCATTTCTTGGGAATGCCGAATTTTACCACGGATTCGCAAATTATAACCTGTCTGTTACAGCACCTGAAGGCTGGATTGTGATGGGTACAGGCGAATTTCTCAACCCGGAGGAAACCCTTTCTGAAATTGCATTTGAAAGGTATAACAAGGCGGGTGACAGCGATGAGCCGGTAACTGTAATCGGTGAGGGTGAGTTTGAGAATGCAACCAGATCTTCGGATAATGGAAAACTTACCTGGAATTTTTCAGCTCAACAAGTTCGCGACGTCGCCTTCAGTGCCACACGCCAATCTGTTTGGGAAAGCGCCCGGACCGGGGTAGGCGATCTCAATAATGACGGTACCACAGATTATACCCGGATTCATTCATTTTACCGGACGTTTGCTCCTTTATGGCGTGAACAGGTTAAATATGCTCAGCATAGTATTACGTTCCTGTCTGATTACATCGGAATTGATTATCCATGGCCGCACATGACCTCAGTAGAAGGGGCCGGGATTATCGGTGGAGGCATGGAATTCCCTATGATGACCATCATCGGCAGCTATAACGGAAGAAGCGCAGCAGATCTTTACGGTGTTACGGCCCATGAACTTGCACATATGTGGTTTCCCATGATACTGAGCACGAATGAACGCAGGTACACCTGGATTGATGAAGGTTTTACCACATTTCACACGCACCAGGCCGAAACGGACTTTTACCCCAAAAGGTACGACAACATGAATATGTATGGTGATTACCTGCAAGTAGCAGGAACCGAACTTGAAGGCCCGGTCATGCGTTGGTCCGATTACCATTATCCCGGTCCGGCTTATGGCATAGCATCCTACCCAAAGCCCGCATCTGTTTTTACGGCTCTTGAAAATGTTTTAGGGAAAGAGCAATTTAAAAAAGCTTATGACGAGCTCATTGAAAGGTGGCAGTATAAGCACCCTTACCCCTGGGATATCTTTAATACTTTCGAGGATGTAACCGGACAGGACCTCTCCTGGTTTTGGAGAAGCTGGTTCTATGAAACCTGGACCCTTGATCATGCCATTACTTATGTCAGTATTGATGAAGGCAATATTGAAATAACGGTTGAAGATCTTGGACAGGTAATTATGCCCGTGCAAATTTCAGTAAAATTATCTGACGGAACCGTGGTTACAGAAACGATCAGTGAGAAGGAATGGCTGAAAGGCATAGCAGAAGTGGTTTATGCAATTGAAATTGAAGGTGAAGTCACGGAAATTGAAATCAATCCGGATCTGATCTATCCGGAAGTGAATTATGATAATAATATTTGGAAAAGAGGACAGAACCAGTAGTATACATTTTCAAAAAAATGAAACAGAATGTAAAAAGTGTTAACAACAAGGTTCACACAGATAATTAAATAGTATATTGATTTTGCATGTAGTACGTTAGCTAAAATGCGTATTAAATTTGATCAATTTACTTAATTCACTACATTTTTTGCTTAATGTTTTCAAAATTTACACAAAACAGCGGCAACCTCAGATACCTGTTTTTTGCTATAGGTGTAATAGCAGTTATAGCTGTAACAGGCATGAATGTGTATTCACTATATGCCCTTCGTGAAAGCACGATCGAATCTGTAGAAGAGAGTTATAAGTCTGACCTTGAAGATTTTTCCAACGAAGTGAGGTATCGTTTTTACAGGCCGTTCTGGGGCATCTCAAAACTTGACATGGAGTATTTACAGTTTTTCTGGAACAAAAGGGCCCACTTTCCCAAACGATTCCGGGAGGTTCTTGCCGAAGCATCACAAGATTCCATGTTTAAGCACATCTACTATTTACCGGAAGATTCGGACGGCTGCCAAAATTCCGCTGATCCCGTATTCAGATATGATTCTGAAAAAAACGAGATTAATCGCGTTTCGGATTTGCCAGATATTGTCTGCGATGGTTTCGGTTTGTCCAGAACAAATGTGAAAACTTTGAAAGGAGATTTCAAATACAATACCAAAGTAACCTTCGACAGCCATCACAGTATGACTTTGGCCCTGATCAATCTTACCGACATGGAAGTAGTGGGCCATGTAAATTTTGTGATTGATAAATATTTTCTGGTCAATAATTTCCTTCAAAAACAACTGACAAAGAAATATGGCAAGGATGAAAAACCAGGCCTGGTGGTTTGGTTAAGAGACTGGAGAGAAGATCGAATTTTAATTTCAACGGACGAATCTGTTCCATTTTCACGTGATAATATCAATATTAAGCAAAGATTTCCGGATCTGCTTGATGGGTGGGTACTCTACGCTTCTTTTACCGAATCGCCCACTATTGAAGCTTCGAATGCATCTTTGTATCGCAATCTCGTTGTTTTAGGATTTGCGGTTATATTTTTGATCGGGGCACTTTTGTATATGTTTATTACTGCTCAAAGAGAACGCGAACTTGCCAAACGGCAAGCCGGGTTTCTTGCGAATGTAACTCACGAGCTTAAAACTCCTCTTGCAGTAATGCAGGCCGCAGGTGAAAATATCGCAGATGGGCGTGTGACCGAAGGTAAGAGGCTGCAGGATTATGGAAATCATATATACACTGAGGCGATCCGGCTTCGGAAAATGATAGAAAAACTGCTCGATGTAGCCAAAGCTGATTCAGGACAGGCCGTAGCCGAATTTGCACCCAGAAAACTTGACGAAATAGTAGAAAAGTTTTACAATCAGAACCGGGAGTATATCAAAGACAAAGGCTTTGAGGTCAGTTTGAACGTAAATAAAAATACACCGTTATGTATGGTTGATGCAGATCATATCGATACGATATTAAGTAACCTGGTGGAAAACGCAATGAAATACAGCATGGATGATAAACGAATTGAAATAACCGTTGATTCCGATGGACAGGAAGTGATGCTTTCAATTAAAGATTATGGCATTGGCATCCCGGATAAAGAGCAAAACCGGATTTTTGATAAATTTTACCGCGTTGAAGATGCACTGACAGCCAAAACCAAAGGACATGGCCTTGGGCTCTCCATTGTAAAAAATTTAATAGAACTGAACAAGGGATCCATAGATCTTAAAAGCAAACCGGGTGAAGGTTCCGAATTTACTGTAAAAATTCCTGCCTTCCTGAAAAGCGATAAAAAGACATCTTCCGATATGCCGAAACCTGAAAAACAGTTTGACAACAAAGAAGAGTATGCCGGTAAATAAAAAGAAAATTTTAATTGTTGAAGACGAACCCAGCCTGGTTTTTACTCTCAGGGATACATTGGAAAGTGAAGGTTACGATGTAACTGTTGCTGAAGATGGCACCGGTGCAATCGAGCTTACCAAAAAAACCGATCCCGATCTTATGATACTGGATATCATGCTCCCCGGCATGAGCGGATATGAAATTTGCAAGAAATTAAGAGAGATGAAATATTCTTTCCCGATTATTATGCTCACGGCAAAGGACCAGGAGATTGACAAGGTCGCCGGACTCAATATCGGGGCTGATGACTACATCACCAAGCCATTCGGCGTAAAAGAGCTGCTTGCGCGGATTCATGCCAGGCTTCGGCGTGCATCAGCCTATGCCGGTTCGGGTCCGGTTGATATGCTTCGGCTTGGCCCGGTAAAAATTGATCTTAAAGATTCCGTCGTAAAAAAACCTAATGGCACTGAGCATGACTTGTCGACCCGTGAAGTTGAATTAATCAGATACTTTATCTCTCATGCCAATCAGCCGGTAAACAGAGACACCCTCCTGGAACAGGTATGGCGGTATGAATACAGCACAAATACCAGGACAGTGGATGTTCATATATCAAAATTGAGAGCTAAAATTGAAATGAACCCTGATGACCCCAAACATCTTGTTACACTTCATGGTGTGGGTTATATGCTGAAACTTGACTGACTTTTTTACACCTTTAATTATGGCAAATGCTCTCGAAAATGTGCAAGGTGGTTTTTTTTACACCTCCGGTGATATTGTTAAAAAAGGTATTGAAAGGTCAAGATCGAGTCCGCGAAAGAGAATAATACTGCCCATTCACAGAAAACAGGAAGCAAGCGTTCAGCGTATGCTCAACTTTTTACAGCCCGGCACATATATCCGTCCTCATAAACATTCCATGCCCGGGGCTACGGAATCCGCTGTGATTTTAAAAGGGAAAATTTGTTTTTTTATATTTGAAGATAACGGAAATATTACCCGGAGCCGGATCCTGGATGAATCTGCACTAAATTCAGTGGCTGACATCGAGCCGGGTGTTTGGCATTCCTTCATTGTTTTGGAGAAAGACACCATCCTGTTTGAATGCAAAAAAGGTCCCTACGATGCAGAAACCGATAAAATATTTGCAAGTTGGGCTCCCGAAGAATTCACCGGCGACGCAGGTGAATATCTTAAAAAAATGGAAGCCTGTGTTTAAGCACTTAGTCAAGTAAATCCCTAGTGTCGTGTCATCTTTAATACAACGTTTAAGCGAAGAAAGTCATCGGATGAGTTTTTTCGAAAAGTCAAGCATTTTTGTATTCTTGCGCTTTTTCAGGTTTGACTCATCCGATGACTTGACCGACATTTTAAACTTGACGCAACACTAGTGACGTGTCAAGGATAAGATGACGGAAAAACCCGCAAAGTTTCCTTTCTGAAATGGCATTGTATTAATAAAATGGCAGCAATATTGAGATTAAACTTTGCGGGTTTACGGTTGACATGACACTAGTCAGATAACATTATTTTGGAGATTAATGAATTCAGCAAACATTTCTGTCTGGGAAAAAAATACCTGGCATAATAATCCCGACTTGTTGGTAATAGGTGGCGGAATTACAGGCGCTTCTGCTGCCCTTGCCTACAAGGAAAAATTTCCAAAACATAATGTTTTACTCATAGAAAGAGGGGTAAAACCGGACGGGGCAAGTACAAGGAATGCTGGATTTGCATGCATTGGATCGATATCTGAGCATTTGGCCGATGTCAAGGTTGCCGGTGATGAAACGGTTTTTAAGAGGATCAGCAGGCGCTGGAACGGGCTCTCTTTACTTAGGAGCAGAATAAATGATATTTCCATCGATTATATCCGCACGGGTGGATATGAAATTTTTACAGATACCGGCAAATTTGAGGAATGTGCTGATAAAATACCGTATTTCAACCGGGAACTTAAAAATATTACGGGCTTTGAAAATGTATACAGCAAAACCATATATCAGGGTTACCCGGCAATTCTTAACAAGGTTGAGGGGGCTCTTCACAGCGGCAAGTTGATGTGGGAATTGGTTATGAATGTGCAGGCGTATGGAATTCGTATTTTGTGGAACTCTGAAGTGCAAGATGTTCGATCCGGTTACGTTCGATTGTCATCGGGTTATGAATTTAAACCGGCAAAAATTTTAATCGCTGCGAACGGATTCACAGCAAGGCTCTGTAACCTTGAAATAAAGCCGGCAAGGGGAATTATATTTATTACCGAACCGATTGAAAATCTTGCCTGGAAAGGGACCTTTCACTACCACGAGGGGTATGTCTATTTCAGAAATGTAGGGAACCGGTTGATGATCGGGGGAGCGAGGCATATTGCAAAAGAATCCGAAACCACCACTGAACCCGGTATCAATCCGGAAATTCGCGAGTGGCTGCAAAGGTTTTGCAACGAGACGTTGCGGCTGCCTCATGGCTGGATGGTGGAAAGAGAGTGGAGCGGTATCATGGGGTTTACGGCAGATAAAGAACCGATTGTACAGGAAATTATGCCAAATGTCTGGGTATCAGCCGGACTGAGCGGAATGGGCATAGCTATTGGCATGCAAACCGCTTCAGATGTAATCGAGCTAATTCAAAACAAAAATTAAGATGACTGATGTGATTGCCAAATAAGTGAATCATAGCTGTTTAAAACGTTTTAAAATCCAATAAAAATTATTGTTTTTGTATATATCAGTAAAAATTTTATGGAATTTCTAATACAAACCCCCTGAAAAGGGGTTTTTTTACTATCAGATTTCTTAGTCAGGCAACAAATCAATCAAACTCTGATGTATATTCATCCGTAATCCGGCTCATCAGAAAAATCGTTTTGGACAGATGTGCAGGTGAATAACGTCAGAAAATATTATTTTTGATACCAAGCTTATATTCGTTATAAATTTCAACAAGCTCACTAAGCATCATGGCAGTTGCTCCCCAAAGCGGGACCTTATGTATATTCCAATAAGGCACTTTAAAAAGGCTGTTTTTTCTGAGTTCCCACTCTTCTACGGTGATATTATTTATATCTGCGAGCGTGCTGATTTTAACCGGAATAATCTCTTCAACTTCCCGGTTTGAAAGATTAAGATCGGGTCTTTGCGTTAACATTCCGATAAAAGGCTCAACCATATTGTTTGTTCGATGAATGTAGAGAGAGGTCATCTTGCCTGCAATTTTTACATGATTTTTTGAAATGCCAATCTCCTCATATGTCTCTCGCAGGGCAGCATTTACTGCTGATTCGTTACTTTCAATTTGACCTCCTGGAAAACTGATTTGTCCCCCGTGATTCACATTCCTGGTTCTCAGGGTCAATATTATGGATATGTCGTTATCCGAATCAGAGTACAATGGAATCAGGACACTATTTAAATTGGAATTGCCTTCGGGGTAGAGCGGAAAATGGTCGGCTGATTTTGAAGGAAGAGGTGCCATTTTTATTTGAGCCTTCTGCCCGGGCAGCGGTGCTGAGAGCCGCTTTTTCAAATAAAAATAAAATTGATTTAAATCACCCTGTTGCATCTAATTAAAATTAAACTTAAAAATTTAAATTGAGCTGCGACCAACTATACTTTTCCGACAGGTTCAGATACTGAATGAGTCAGTATTTAATTTTATCAGGCTTATTAACCCATTTCTTGAAAAGATCAAGAGATTCTTTTTTTTCAATCTGAACCATCGGAATTGAACGCAGGCCGGGTTCAACACTCAGCTCGTCGTATATAAATTCGTCATCAAATCCGGCAGTTGCAGCATCCTTACGGCCGGCGGCAAAATATACGTTCTCAGGCCGTGCCCAGTAAATGGCACCCAGGCACATCGGGCAAGGCTCGCACGTTGTATATATTTCACATCCTGTTAACTGGAAAGATTTGAGCTTGTTGCATGCATCCCGTATAGCGGTAACTTCAGCATGGGCTGTCGGGTCATTAGAAGATATAACCTTATTAAAGCCTTCTCCGATTATTTCCCCATTTTTTACAACTATGCAGCCAAAAGGCCCGCCGTGATTATGTTCCATTCCCCACTCGGCCAGCTCGAGTGCTTTTTTCATAAATTTCTTCTGCATAAAAATTTTTTTTGAATTGAGTTTCAGGAACCACGAACTTAGGACGGTTAATTGTAAAATAAAATGAAATAAATGAGTTTATTAGTTGTAGGATCTGTTGCTTACGATGGCATAGAAACACCATTTGGGAAAAAAGAAAAAATACTGGGAGGCTCCGCTACCTATCTTTCAATAACTTCATCCTTCTTTTCAAATGAAGTTAACCTGGTTGGTGTGGTTGGTAAAGATTTCGCCGAGAGTGATATTCAGATACTTAAAGATAAAAAAATTAACCTTACCGGCTTACAGATCGACCGGACAGGCAAAACATTTTTCTGGCAAGGCAAGTACCATTATGACCTGAATAACCGTGATACGCTGGACACACAACTGAATGTTTTTGAAAATTTCGATCCTGTTATTCCCGAAGCTTACCATGATTCGAAGTATGTAGCCCTCGGTAATATTGAACCGGGACTTCAGGAAAAAGTGCTTGATCAGATCCAAAATCCCAAACTGGTTGTCATGGATACCATGAATTTCTGGATTGAAGGTACGCCTGAAGCATTGGAAAAAACACTTAAAAGAGTCGATATGCTGGTTGTGAATGATTCGGAAGCACGTGAATTAACAGGCGAGCCAAATCTGATTAAGGCGGCCGGTAAAATCAGGGGGATGGGGCCGGATTACCTGATTATTAAAAAGGGAGAGCATGGAGCACTGCTATTTACCGATAGTGAAATATTTGCGGCTCCTGCCTATCCCGTTATCAATATCTTTGATCCAACCGGGGCAGGCGATACCTTTATGGGCGGACTGCTCGGATGGCTGGATTATACCGACGACCTGGATGCTGAAAACCTGAGAAGAGCTGTTATTTTCGGATCTGTGATGGCGAGTTTTTGTGTAGAAAAATTTGGCCCTGAAAAAATTATTGAACTGACGGAAGATCAGATTTACAGCCGATACAAAGAATTTCAGCAATTGAGTTACATTCCTGAGGTTTCCGCGATTTCTGGTACAACAATTGAAAGCTAAGACGCATTGTAAATAGTGATGGCTTCAAATAAAAGCAAATACCCCGAAACCATATTCCTGGCATCCGGCAACAGGGACAAGCTGAAAGAGCTCCAACAGATGCTCGAACCGCTGGGAATAAAACTCAAAAGCACTCTGGACGTGGAAAATCCGGCTGATGTTGAGGAAGACAAGGACAGCCTTAAGGGAAATGCCCTGAAAAAGGCAAGATACTGGCATCAAGAGACGGACTTGCCTTCACTTGCCGATGATACGGGACTTGAGGTAGAGGTTCTGAATGGCAGGCCGGGTGTCTATTCTGCACGCTATGCCGGTGAGGATGCATCCTATGATGATAATGTGCAAAAACTTCTTTCCGAACTGGAAGGGCAAGATATCAGATCGGCTCGCTTCAGAACGGTGATGGCTTTTGTAACCGGGGATGAGGACCTTTTTTTTGAAGGTGTTTGTCGAGGCGAAATAACAGAAAAGCCTGTTGGAACCGGTGGATTCGGTTATGACCCGGTATTTATCCCGGACGGATTTAAAAAAACATTTGCTGAAATCGATCCCAAAGAAAAAAATGCAATCAGCCACAGGGGAAAAGCATTACAAAAGTTTGTTGATTACCTGATGGCCAAAAAAACGTAAGCTGAAAATGGATAACTGCATAATCGGCAATCCTCAAGAATATTTATTTAACTGAAATAATCTACAATTTTAATTAACACTCAACAAACTGCCAACTGCCTACTGACTCCTGACTCCTGACTCCTGACTCCTGACTCCTGATCAAATGTTCTTCACCACTCTCGACATCATAATCGTAATTCTGTACCTGGTTTCAGTGGCGGTCTTCGGGATACTGTCTGCCGGCCGTCAAACTTCATCGAAAGATTATTTTCTGGGGGGCAGGGATATGCCCTGGTGGGCGGTGCTCTTTTCGGTTATTGCTACGGAAACAAGTACACTTACTTTTATCAGCATTCCTGCGGTAGCCTATGGCGGGAATCTGACATTTCTGCAACTGACTTTTGGCTATATTGCCGGGCGGATCATTGTAGCGGTTTGGTTTCTGCCGGCATATGACCGGGGGGCTATTTCAACTGCTTACCAATTTTTGGCTCAGCGTTTCGGCGAAGGGATGCGAAAGGCGGCAAGCAGCACTTTTATCATAACAAGGCTGCTTGCAGACGGAGTGAGGCTTTTCGCCACAGCCATTCCGCTGGCTATTATTTTCAGGCTTGCCGGTACGTTCAGTGAATGGCCGGACATGCAGATTTATCTTTTTTCAATTCTGCTTATATCATCTGTTACACTTGTTTACACATTTCTGGGAGGGATAAAAGCGGTAATCTGGATGGACGTGGTTCAAATGGCAGTGTACCTGGGTGGTGCCCTGTTTGCGGTTATTTTGATGGCCGGTAAAATGCCTGTGTCTGCTGCTGAATCCTGGGCATTGCTCTCGGATGCCGGAAAAATGCAAATTTTTAATTGGGGTAGTGGCATCAGCTGGCAGGAATTTTTGTCGGATCCGTATGTTTTCTGGATCTCATTTATTGGCGGTACTGTGTTTTCAGTGGCATCGCACGGCACCGATCAACTGATTGTTCAAAGAGTACTCTCTACCAAAAGCCTGAAAGACGGGCAGAAAGCTATGATATGGAGCGGAATCGGTGCATCCCTACAATTCGGGTTCTTTTTAATGATCGGTTTAATGCTCTTTGTGTTTTATAATGGCAGTACACCTGCCGAATTAAATCTTCAGACCGCCGATGAAATTTTTGCTTTCTTTATTGTGGAACATATGCCCGCGGGAATTTCAGGCCTTATTATAGCATCTCTTTTTGCTGCTGCCATGAGCAGCCTGAGCTCATCTCTCAATGCTCTTGCCTCATCAACTACCTACGATCTCGTAAAACCGCTGGCCGGTGATAAGTGGAACCAAAAAGATGAACTCAGAATATCCAGGCTGATAACGATCGGGTGGGGTTTTATACTTACTGGGTCCGCATTTTTATTTACATGGCTGCAGCTTTCGGGAGGGGAGAGGCCCGCCATTGTAGAACTCGGCCTCGGTATTGCCTCATATACTTACGGCGGACTGCTCGGAGCTTTTTTGCTTGGGTTGATGTTTGAGAAACCAGATAAAAAAGATGCCATGGCCGGCTTTTTCGCCGGACTGATATCACTGCTTTTTATGGTTGAAGGCCCCGTCCAAAATATCCTGCCGGGGCAAGGATTGGCTGTCGCATGGCCCCTGTACACTCTGGCAGGAAGTGTTGTCGTGATTTTGATTGCACTTGTTTCTCATAAAATAAGGGAGATGGCGGCGAAGTAGCAGTCAGCAATGCGAAACCTTCAAGCGTGCGCTTTTTGCACCTTGTAGCGTTGAGTGTTGTTTGGAGCAGTCAGCAGTTAACCCTCCGAAACCTTGGTGTAGGATGGGTCAGCAGTCAGTTAAAAATGGGAGCAATTATACGGTTTATTGGCATAAATTATAATTTTAAATAATTGTTATTAAATAACTTGCATGTATTAAAATTTGCAGGAAAATTTCTACCATACTACCTACTGTTTGCTGTCTCCTGCAAACACTTTAGTCAAGCGAAATATATTTCACATCACTGATGTCATCCATTGTCAAAATGGATTTTAGTTCCTGATCAGACAGATGCTTGTCAACAATAATGGCTGTAATGGCATTTGAACCCTTTTTATCTCGGCCAAGGCTCAGCGCCCCGATGTTGACGCCTTCGGAAGCGAGCTTACCGGCAACAGATGCAAGCATTCCGGGTTTGTCAATATTTTTGTACATCAGGATATCACCCTCAAGCTGAAGCTCTATTCCGTATCCGTCTATTTCTACGATTCGGTAATCATCTTGCCCAAATACTGTTGCCGAAATATTTTGGTATTCGGCTTCATCACCGAGTTTAATGGTGATCAGGTCTTTGTATAAGTGCCCATCGGTAGAAGTAGTTTCGCTTATATTGAATCCCCGTTCGCCTGCATAGTGCCGGGCGTTAATGAGGTTGACCGTTTCATCAACAAATTCTTTCAGCATTCCCTTTAGAATACCATCCGTAAGTACGTCAGAATACTTTGCACAAATGCCTGTGTATTCAAATGAGAAGCGGTTGGAGTGTACCGGCTTGATCTGTCCGCACAAAACCCCAAGCCTTTCGGCAAGCTCGAGATATGGGTTTACCTCATTGTTTGTCAGTAATGTAATGGATTTGCCATTCAGGCTCCCCTTGTAGCTCTTATTCTCAAGAGCATCAGAGATTTGATCTGCGATTTGAAGTGCTACTTTTTCCTGCGCTTCCTCAGTTGAAGCTCCAAGGTGGGGAGTGCAGACAATCGCCGGATGTTCCAGGCTCTTATAAAGTTCTTGCGTCGGAGGCTCGTTGCTATAAACATCAACGGCGATACCTGCAACAATTCCTTTCTCAATCAGCGGGATCATATCATTCTCTTCAATAATGCCGCCCCGCGCGCAGTTTACAATCCGGACTCCTTTTTTAAGCTTGTCTGAATTCTTTAACGAAATCAAACCTTTCGTTTTTTCAGTAAGTGGTGTGTGTACGGTGATGAAATCAGAAGCTTCGAACAGCTCATCCAGGCCGGTCAGTTTTACACCAAGTTCTTCAGCATGTTCGTGTGTTGTAAACGGGTCATAGGCAAGTATATTCATACCAAATGACTTCATTCGCAGGGCCACTTCCGAGCCGATTTTTCCCAGGCCGATGATGCCGAGGTTTTTATTGTGAATTTCGGTGCCCATAAATTTTTTCCTGTCCCAGCCGCCGCTTTTCACTCTCTCAACAGCAGCAGGTATATTGCGCGACATAGCCAGAATCATCCCGCAGGTATGTTCGGCAGTGCTGATGGTATTTCCATCGGGAGTGTTCATGACCAGCACTCCTTTGGCTGTAGCCGCCGGAATATCTATGTTATCTACGCCAACTCCGGCCCGGCCGATAACCTGCAATTGATCGGAATGGCTTAAGAGATCCGCATCAACAGTAGTGGCACTTCTTACCACCATACCATCATATTTTCCTATGATTTTTTTTAACTCTGCGGTATCAAGCTTTCCGGGTATATCGGTTTCAATTCCCCTTTTTTTAAAAATTTCAGCACAAACAGGATCTACATTATCAAGAAGTAATACTTTAAATGACATTTTTGAACTATGGTTGATTTATTGGTTGATCGATTGAAAATTCGCGAACTATTTCCATGATTTCCGGAATTCCCTTTCCCGTTTCAGCAGAGCAGGGTATCACCGGTACCTCAATATTCATTTCATCCAGTATTTTTTTAATTGATGAAAGTGATTTTTGAATTTTGTTATTGGAAATTTTGTCGGCTTTGGCCAGTAAAATGGTAAATGGAATTCGGTTTTCACCCATCCAGTAGAAGAACTCTTCATCAAGCGCCGTGGGTTCGTGGCGGCTGTCAACAAGATGGAAAATAAGCTTCAGGGTTTCCCTGTTCAGGAGGTAGGCTTGAATATTTTTACCCCACCTCTTCCTCTCGCTTTCGGGCACTTTGGCATATCCGAATCCCGGAAGATCCACAAAGTAGATTTTATCATCTATCAAAAAATAATTCATTTGCTGTGTCTTGCCAGGGGTGTTACTTGTTCTCGCCAGTTTTTTTCTGTTAGTTATTTTATTGATAAGTGAGGATTTGCCTACATTTGATCTGCCTGCGAAACAAAATTCGGGCAGTGACTCTTTCGGGCAATCATTGAGTGTTACAGCGCCGGTGAGAAATGTAGCGTTGTTGAAATTCATCACACAATTTCGTTCTCTTCTTTCATGGCTCCGAAGTGAACGGGTACAGGGTAGTTGCCGGTAAAACATGCAGTGCAATAACTTCCACCCTCCGGATTGCATTCTTTTACAGCACTAACAAGTCCTTCGGCAGAAAGATATCGCAAACTGTCTACTCCGATCTCTTTTGCCATTGCGTCAATATCCCGGTTGAACCGGTTTGCGATAAGTTCGGATGTGCTTGGGAAGTCCATCCCGTAAAAACAGGGATTTGTAATGGGAGGAGAACTTACAAGAAAATGAATTTCAGCAGGATTAGCCTGTCTGATCATATCCACAAGATATCTGGAGGTTGTTCCCCGAACAATTGAATCGTCAACAATAATAACACTGCGCCCTTCCAGAACACCCTGAACGGTATTGAATTTGGTTCTTACCTTTTGTTCCCTCGATTTTTGCCCTGGTGAGATGAAAGTCCTGCCCACGTAATGGTTACGGATCAGCCCGATATCGTATTTACAGTCATATCCCATCTTTTGATTTTCATGCGCATAACCGAGAGCGGCCGTATTGCTTGAATCCGGAACTGAAATGACAATAGGCCTGAATTCCGAGTCGGATTTCAATATCACGTCAGGAAGCGGATGTTCTTTAGCCAGTTCCTTGCCGAGGTTTCTCCGGATTTTATCGACATTTTCGCCAAAAATCTTGCTGTCGGGCCTTGAGAAATAGACATACTCAAAAATGCACTGGCTGGTACCTGTTCCTTCGGTTTTATCAAGCCAGTAAGAGGCCGGTTTGCCTGTGGCATTTTCCTTAAGGTCAATTACCAGCACTTCTCCCGGTGCCACATCGCGTATGTATTCGGCACCTATGATATCAAAAGCACAAGTTTCACTGGCTACGGTGTAGGAGCCATCGATTTTTCCCAGGGCAAGCGGACGAAACCCGTTTGGGTCCCTCACTGCAACAAGTTTGTCATCTGTTAGAATAACCAGGCAGTAGGCTCCCTCAATCTGGTGTAACGCATCCAGGATCTGGTCAATTTGTTTATCTTTTTTGCTTTTGGAAATCAGGTGCAAAATAAGTTCCGTATCAGAAGTACTTTGAAACAGAACGCCTTCATCCCTGAACCGCTGTCGCAATGCCCTGGCATTTGAAAGATTGCCGTTGTGCCCGATCGCGATATTCCCGGAGCGGTAGTGCACCCTGAATGGCTGAATATTAGCCGGGTTTTTGGATGCACCGGATGTGGAATAACGATTGTGGCCAATGGCACTGCTGCCTTTCAGTTCTTTTTTGAAAATTCTGGGATCTTCAAATACGGAAAGTACCAACCCAAAATCTTTGTGCATGGGCATAAGATACTTCTCTTTTGAGGTATCAAAGTAACTGGTAACAATTCCGGCCGATTCCTGTCCGCGATGCTGAAGGGCATGTAACCCGTAATAGGTTAAAAGAGCCGCATCCGGATGGTCAAAAACACCAAAAATGCCACAATAATCTCGAGGTTTGTCAATCATTTAAATCCATAGGAGCTTAAATCATCTGGTGGTGTAAAGTTAACAATTATGATCGCTATTGCATAGCAATATCTCAATTTAAAAGCGCTTTTATCCTGATAAGCTTGGTTTTCAGGTACAAATTTTTGAAGAATATGGGTATTATCTCTGTCAGAAGAACTTTTAAGTTACAGTTAACGTTTACAACTCCTTTTTTAATCCTCATTTTTACGACTGAACTATAAAATAATAAATAATCTGTTGTATGAAGGAATCGTTTGAGATAATATCTGTTTTTACAGATTAATTAAGTATATAATGAAAACCAGAGGTTCTAAAATTTCTAAGGTTCTGCCGGCTATTATATTTATTTCGCTATTCAGCTTATTAAATGCAGAGGTTTTTTCTCAGGAAGTTCAAAAAACTCAGCATGCCGAGAGTCTTCCTGATTCTGTAGAAACCGAGCAATTTGAGCCATATAAAAGCAGAAAACCAGTATATCAGCATATACTTGCCGCACCATCCTATCTTTTAAATGCTGCAACCAGGCCATTTGGCATGCTGGTTAAAGAGATTGAATGGAACTATCAGCATATTTTGATTGAGGGGTTGAGGACTTTCGTCTTTCCTACAATTGAGACCGGAGGGGCCACTTCTTTTGCATTTGGACTTACCGGCTTTCATAAAAATCTGTTGAACACAGGCCATAATATTGATTTTTCAGGATCTTACGGATCACGTGATTTTTTTTCCGTCAATTTCAAATACACCATTCCCGACTTTTTACATGAAAAAAATGAACTGGAGTATTTTCTGGACCACAGAAGCAATCCGTTTGAGAGTTTCTTTTTAAGTGATATTGAAAACCGGGATGAGGCGAAACGGCGGTTTGCAGATCTTGAATTCGAAACAGGTGTCTCAATGAAATGGCATCATATGGATTGGTTTACCACAAAATACAGGCTGAGTTACAAGAGGGTTAACATGAGATCGATTGATGAGGAAAACACTCTTACTCCCCGGGATGTTGACGGATTGGGTGTAAGCAAGTATTTTATTTCAAATGCAGATTTTATTATTGATAAAAGAGCGGGTGAAGTCCGGTTAGACAGGGGTTATCACGTGACGTTTTCAGGTGGTTACGGCAGGCAGATCGACGGAAAGGAATTCGATTTTTTCAGATATCTCACAGAAGCCAATCTGCTGGTACCGCTTCAGCGGGGAAGAAGGTTCGTAATAAAAGGCCTAATGGAAAGGTACGAATCGACGGAAGCGGGAACAGTGCCGTTTTTTGAACTTCCAAACCTGGGTGCAAACAACAGGCTAAGAGGTTTCCCGAACCGGCGTTTTGTGAACCGGGGAATTCTCGTATTGAGCGGTGAATACAGATACCCGATATGGGATGAGTTCGACATGGTTTTCTTTTGGGATGAAGGCCAGGCATTTGACCGCTTCGGAGAGGTTGGCCTTGGCCGTTTTAAAACAAGCGCGGGATTCGGTTTACATGTTGTTGAAAGTTCAGGAGTGTTGTCAAAACTCGAGTTTGCATTTAGCAGTGAAGAGGCCCGGATTTTGTTTACCCTAAGCCCCGGTTTATAAATGAATCAAAAAAAATATTTTCATTCTTTGTTAGTGCCCGGTTTGCTGATTTGTGTGTTAGCCATAAATAATTGCAGCATCACAAAACCGTACAACCCGGATAGCATTAAAACATTTGACCCTGATAATGCCAGGATACCGCAACCCGGCACGAAGCGTGAATACCATTACTGGGACAGAATAGACTACACCACATTTTACCAGATGGGAAAGCCGCTTGATTTAAACTGGATCCCGAATGAAACCGGCAAACTTCTTGGGCTGAGATCTAAAAAACAGGCTGATAATGTAAATAAACTGGATGATGTTCCCAATTCAAGCTGGTTTACCAACAGACATGCCCATAAAAGGATGAGCCGGGAAGAATTAAAACGAGGTCCGGACAGCGGTACGGGTCCCGATACAACCGGCCTTTGGGAGATTACAAACGGAAAGCTCGAAGGTTTCAGTGCAGGTTTTTTCATTAAAGACTCAAAAGGAGACAGGTATTTAATAAAACTGGACGGGCGAGATTTTCCGGAGCTCGCTTCATCTGCTGAAGTAATATCAACAAAAATATTTTATGCAGCAGGATATTTTGTTCCTGAAAATTACATTACGTGGTTCACTCCTGAACAGTTGATTCTTACGGAGGATGCCGAAATTGTTGAAGACGGCAGAATCAGGAATATGGCTGAAGATGATATTGAAAACCTCCTGGAAGGGCAAAAACGTGCGGAAAATGGCAAATTCAGAGCACTCGCCAGTAAGTTTGTGGATGGAAATCCGGTGGGAATTTGGGAGTTTCATGGCCGCAGGAAAGATGATCCCAATGACAGGGTCCGGCATGAGCACCGGCGCGAGCTCAGAGGGCTGCGAATTATATCATCCTGGCTGAATGATGCCGACAGGAGTGCCAAAAATACACTTGCCGTCTATACCGATGAAGAATATATTAAACATTACCTGCTTGATATGGGATCAACACTCGGAGCCAACGGGGCTAACCCTCACAGGCCAATTCATGGAAACGCATACCTGATTGATCCACGTTTCATGATTGCAGCACTGCCTCAGTTCGGTTTTCATCAATTTCCCTGGGATACGGTTTCTTCCCGCTACCAGTTCAGGGAGACCGGTTATTTTGAAAGTGAAATGTTTCATCCCGGTAAATGGGTGCCGACTCATCCAAACCCGGCCTACGAAAAAATGACCCTGAGAGATGCATTTTGGGGTGTAAATATCGTTGCGTCTTTTACAGATGAAGATATAGAAACCCTGGTTAAAACAGGAAGAATAAGCAACCCTGATGCAGAACAGTATCTGATCAAAACTTTAATCGAACGCAGAGACAAGATTATCTCTTACTGGTCAGAAAAGATGTCCCTGTTTTCAAACTTCACAATCAGCAAAAGTAATAGAAATTTGTTACTAAAATTTGAGGATATTGCACAAAAATTTGACGTCTTTACTAAAGATAAAATAAATTATCATTTCACAATTTATGATGAAGAAGCCAGGGATTGTCAATATATTAACGATGAATTGTCTCTTTCGATTGATCCGGAAAAATGCAGTTATAGTTTTTCAGATAAACAAACCGGTATGAAGATTTATCACATTTTTTTAAGGTATGATAATGAATCTTTGAAGGAGCTTCCGGGTGTTAATCTGTATATTGGAATCGATAACAACAATAAACCTCGTATTATTGGGATAAACCGTTACGAATAAAATGTCTGAAAACTCAAAAAAATCACTGACAGACCTGTTAAAAAACCCATTCAAAAGCTTCTATGACCTATTCTGTGGGGTGGAGAAAGAAGAATGGCCTAAAGTTATCGCAATGGCGATGTTCTTTTTTCTTGTCATTGCCATCTTCTGGATACTGAAACCACTTAAAAGAGGCCTGTTGGTAAGTTTTTACCAGGATACGCCGCTTCAGTTATTGGGAATGACGCTTGGAGGTGCCGAAGTTGAGCAGCTTGCCAAGGTGCTTAATATGTTTTTCGCATTTGCAATGGTAGTCGGTTTTACATACTTGTACAAAAAAGTATCCCGGAAAATGCTGGTAACGATTATCTCAATGCTTTTTTCCGGCTTATTTGTTTTTTATGGGCTGATTTTGCAAACACCGACTCCCGTTGAAGTTTGGTCTTTTTACATTTTCGGTGACATGTTCAATACAGCTCTTGTAACTCTTTTCTGGGCATTTACAAATGATATTTTCACTTCAGAAGAAGCCAAAAAAGCCTACGGATTTGTGGGGCTTGGCGGCATAGTAGGTGGTATTGTAGGTTCAACCTATGTTACTCTTCTTGTTGAACAACTTGGGCGTGATTCGCTTCTCTACATGAGTGTTGTACCCATGCTGATGATTGTAGGGATTACACTCTACGTTGAAAAAAGAGAAGGTTCCCCCCCGAAAGAGGATGATATTGATAAACCGAAAACCAATGCGGTAGTTGAAGGGGCGAAACTTGTTTTTTCTTCAAAGTACCTGCTGGCCATTGCCGCCATGCTGGGTATCTATGAAATGGTTTCAAATATTGTTGATTTTCAGCTTTCTGCTGCCATTGCACTTGGCGTGGAAAGCGGGCTTGAAACAGATTCGTATTTTGGGCTTGTCGGGATGATCACCAATATTGCAGCGGTTTTTGTTCAGATGTTTTTAACCGGCCTGATTATGATCAATTTTGGTGTTGGCATTGCCCTTCTCCTGCTACCGGTTTCGATAGCCCTTGGATCTGTCGGGTTTTTTATCGTGCCGGGCCTTCTGTTTGCTACTATCATGTCGGCTAGTGATAATTCCCTGAATTACTCCATTCAACAATCGGCAAAAGAGGCACTATATACCCCGACTTCGAGGGATATAAAGTACAAGGCGAAGGCATTTATCGATATGTTCGTGCAGAGAGGTGCCAAGGCAGTGGCTGTATTTCTGAATATTGGTGTGGCTGTAGCGTTTGGTGTGGAAAATGTGTTTTGGCTTTCATTGGTTGTTCTGGTATTGGTCGTCTTCTGGATTATGTTAGTTCGTTACATGGGCAGAACATTCAAAAATTTGGAAAAAGAAGATTAATTTATTTATATCTATCATTTTTGTAGTTAAGGAAAATGCTGAAAAACAGATTTAAAATTTTATTTACCGGGCTTTTTGTGCTTTTCGCAGCATGTACGGCCACAAAACCCTGGGTAAGTGATGAATATGAAAACTGGCGTGAAGAAGCTCCCGATCCGTCTGCTTCCCTCGAACACAGCCTCTTTTTAATAGGTGATACTGGTGAACCGGTGCTCGATGGCGAAGACCCCGTATTAATTCTTCTTGAAAAAAAACTGAAGGAAGCCGGTGATAACAGCTCTATCATCTTTTTGGGGGATAACATCTATTCGGATGGACTGGAGCCTGCCCCCGATGATGCAAGAAAAGTGGCTGAAGCCAAATTAACAAAAACACTTTCTTCCATGCACGATTACGGCGGTAAGGCTTTCTTCGTAGCCGGAAATCACGACTGGTATTCAAATTTTGAAGGATTGCAGCTTCAGGAGGAATTTATAAACAGTTATGGCAAGGTTGAAAATATTGGTTTTTATCCCCGGTCAGGTTGTCCCGGACCCGATGAAGTGATTATCAACGATCGTCTCGCCCTTGCTCTTCTGGATTCGGAATGGTTCCTGACTGAAGGTGCCCGGGAATATGCAAGAAATGAAAATTGCCGGATTCAAACCACTGACGATGCAATGGTAGAACTTCGCAGGCTGGCATTCAAACACAAAGATAAAACACTTGTTGTAGCTGTCCATCATCCATTCCATTCAAATGGCAGGCATGGCGGTTATTTTACAGCTAAGCAACATTTTTTCCCCTTAACGGATATTAATAAAAAGCTTTGGGTGCCGCTTCCCGGTTTGGGCTCTCTTTATGTATTATTGAGAAATCTCGGGGTTTCGGATGAAGATTTCGGCAGCAAAACCAATAAGGCTTACAGGGAAAATATTATCAATGCGATTGATGATCACCCGAATGCCATAACCGCAGCAGGGCACGACCATAATTTGCAATATTTCGAAGTGGAAGGAATCACTCATGTAGTAAGCGGCTCTGGCAGCAAAACATCGAAAGCAAGAAAAGGAAAAAATGCCGGATTTGTGTTTAGCAATAAAGGATTTCTTGTTTTAAATTTTTACAATGATGGAACTATTTGGGCCGAATATCTGACACCTGTAAAGCCTTATGCCGGGAATAATCCGATTTTCAGAGCCAAGGTAAAATCTTCCGCCGAGTAAATAATTCAAACACATATGGATAAAAATTTTTTTTACGCTTAAAACACGGATAAACATTTGAAGTCTGAAAGGGGATTACCTGCCTAATACAGGATTTAATGAAATAAAAATTTACTCAGATATATTCTCATTTTATGCACAAAACTCTATTGATATTTATTGTCTTATTGTTCTATTCCTGCGCTGCAACAGAACCCTGGCACAGTGAAAAATCCGAAAATTGGAGAGAAAATAAACCGCAACTGGGCGCAAAATTGTCGCACAGGCTTATTCTTGCCGGAGATATGGGAGACCCGGTTATAGAAGGTGAAGACCCGGTTTTGAATTTAATACAAAGCAGGTTTGGGAATGAATCCAACAGTTCATTGTTCTTTTTAGGAAATCATATATTTGAAAGCGGGCTTCCGCCCGAAGATGCAACTGGAAGAGAAGAGGCGGAACAAAAACTGAATACAATTCTATCAGCAGCAAATAAATTTCCTGGTTCCGTATACTTCACTCCGGGAAATAAGGATTGGGAGAACGGATTAAATGGCCTGAAAGCACAACATGAGTTTATTAAAAATGCCGGAAATCAAAATGTAAATTATATGCCAAGAGCAGGATGTCCCGGCCCCGAAACGGTAGAAGTAGGAGTTGACGTATTGTTATTGATTGTAGATTCAGAATGGTTTTTCAGGAGAGACAATGAACAAGTTGCAGCCGAGCTTAATTGTGAAAATCAGACACTTGAAGAAATGGCCCTTGCAATCGAAGAGATTGCAGAGAATCATTCCGACAAACACATCGTCTATTTGGCACATCATCCTTTTATAAGCCGTGGAAAACATGCCGGTTTCTTTACATGGAAAGAGCATTTTTTTCCATTGACAGATGTAGAGGAAGCTCTTTGGTTTCCGATTCCGGTGGCAGGCTCTTTTTATCCGGTTTTGCGTAATATGGGAATCAACAGGCAGGATCTCAGCTCGGCAAGCTATGACGATTACGAAGATTTCGTGCTGGATTTTCTCAGGGATCATCCGAGCGTCATTGTAGCCGGTGCTCATGACCATGCTTTGCAGTATTTTACGCAGGATGGGATACACCATATAGTTAGTGGTTCGGGCTCAAGAACCTCAATAGCCCGCGAGGGGGGAGTTGCGGATTTTGTTTATTCCGGAAAGGGATTTGCTGTTATCGAATTTTATAATGACGGCTCGGCATGGCTTGAGATGTGGACTGCAGAAGATAAATTTGAAAATGACAATCCGGTGTACAGAACCAAAATTCACGGAGAGACAAGAATTCTAAATGAGGAGGGTCTTGAACAGGAATTTACTCTGCCCGATTCAATAATTGTCTCAACGGATACGCAATATGATATCGGATCTTTCGGCAGAACTATTCTGGGTGAACATTATCGTAAATCCTGGATAATGCCCGTAAAATACCCCATTCTTGATTTAAGAAGAACAAAAGGCGGTCTCAAGATAAACAGTATGGGAGGCGGGTTGCAGACAACCACTTTTTTCGTTGAAAACAATGATGGCGAGAGGTTTGTTTTGCGGTCGATCCCCAAAGATCCTACCGAAAACTTGCCTAAAGTACTCCAGCGGACTTTTATCAGAGATCTGCTTCAGGATCAGATATCCGCCTCGAATCCGTTTGGTCCTTTGATTGTATCGCCCATAGCCAGTGCAGCCGGTATTTATTATGCCGTACCGGAGGCATATTATTTGCCTGATGACCCCGCTCTTGGCCTGTATAGAGATGAGGGAAAAGAAAAGGCTGTTCTGCTTGAAGAGTTTGTTGCCCCCCCGTTAATTAAAGAGAGGTTTGGTGATGAGGCAAACGATACAAGAAGTACCGAAGACCTGCTGGAGCATCTGTATGATCATCCGAAAGAAAAAATTGATGATAAATGGTTCCTGCGCTCCCGCCTGGTTGATATGATTTTAAACGATTGGGATCGTCATGAAGGGCAGTTTTTCTGGGCCTCAATAGAACGGGATGACGGCTCAATTACATACAAAGCATTCCCGATTGACAGAGACAATGTAATATTTAAAATGGATGGGGTATTGCCATGGATTGCAAACAGAAAGTGGGCACTTCGCCAATTCCAGCATTTTGATTATGACATCCGCGATATTGCCGGGATGAACTTTCAGGCGCAGCATCTTGACAGGCGGGTTCTCGCTGAACTTGAGAAGGAATACTGGATAGAAATTGCAGAGGATTTGCGGGAATCTGTTACGGACGATGCTATAGAACAAGGCGTGAGATATCTGCCTGGTCCCGTTTACGACCTTCGGGGTGAGGAAATTATCGATAAGTTGAAATCAAGAAGAGATAAGGTTGTGGAGTTTGCGGAACGGTACTACGAATACCTTGCAAAACAATTGGAAATAGTCGGAACCAGGCAGCCCGACTTGTTTGTAATTGAAGAGGTTGATGGTTCTGAAAACCTTTTGCTTAAACGATACGCAGGGCTTGAAGAAAACCCGGATCAGCTTGTATTTGAAAGAGCTATTGATCCGGATGAAACGAAACAAGTGCGAATGTACGGTATATCGGGGGATGATCACTTTTTGTTTAAAAACCGGGAGAAGCTCCCTGTCAAATTTCATATCGTAGGTGGGGAGGGAGAGGCCCGCCTTACTTATGCTAATTTGAACACACGTTCGGCACATAATGTGGATGTGCACCCAAAAAAAATAAAAGGCGCCTATTTGAAAAATATAAAAGAGAATATGGGTGAGTTTACTACTGAAGGAATGGAGCAATACGGTTATAATTACCAGGAATATGCGTTTGATTTTATTGCACCGGCCTTGCAGTTCAGCCTGAACAAGGATGACGGGGTGTTTTTGGGAGGCGGTTTTTCAGTAACAAAATATGGATTCAGAAAGTACCCTTATGCACAGCGACACCGGTTTACAAGCTCGGTAGCAACCTCGAAACTATCCTATAATTTTCTTTATGAAGGAGAATTTACCCATTTGATCGGTGATACCGACCTTTTGATCGATGGGTTGATCCAGTCACCCAATTTCCAGAGAAACTTCTTTGGGCTCGGAAATGAAACCGTAAAAGTAGGGAATGACCGCTTTCATGATATCAGGCAGGATGTCTATTCATTGAACCCGATTTTAAGATACAGAATTTTTGCTCAGTCCGAATTTCAATTCGGGCCAACATTTGAAGTTGTTGATGTACGGGATACTGGCGATAAATTTGCGTCTACTCCTCAAGCCGGTCTCCAACCTGATGATTTTTCAACATTCAAATTTTTGGGAGTCAAGTCCTCATATACGTACAGCAATGTTATTGATCCAAACTATCCCAGGAATGGGTTCAGTGTAACAGCCGGTGGCCATTTTACTCATAACCTGGATGATGATGAGCCGCTTTTTAAACTGGATTTGAGTACCAGTTTTTATCACACGATAAAAAATACGGAAATTACTTTTGCCACAAGAGTAGGAGGTGCCAAAAATTTCGGTAACTTCCGGTTTTTCCAGGCAAATACTCTCGGTGATACCGGCCCTTTCTTTCAATCCAATACCGGCGTTTTTGATCAGGGTAATTTCAGGGGAGTGCTGCGAGACCGTTTTTCAGGTAAAACGATTTTCTTTCAAAACACGGAAATACGGTCAAAATTGCTTGAGATCAATTCCTATTTTATTCCGGGTACGCTTGGGATTTTGGCTTTGGTTGATCATGGGCGGGTCTGGATCCCAAATGAAAGTTCAAATACCTGGCACTATGCATTGGGGGGCGGGCTTTGGTACAACTTTTTTGACAGGGTGGTTGTAAGTGTTACCTATGGCAATTCAGATGTAGATGATTCGTTTTCACTTGTATTAGGCTTCTTGTTCTGACAAAGACAGCAATTTTTAAAGTCAGTAGATTAATAAATTTCATTCCAAATTGTGTATATTAACAAGCGGTGTACTCTCTGACTGCCTCCAGACTTAAGAGTACAATTTTGGAAGAGTGCTATGATGAATTTTATCAATAAATTTTATGATATCCGGCACGGTGAATGGTTGATGACCACCACCATGTTTTTTATCAATTTTTTGTTGATGGTGGTTCTCTATTTTCTCAAACCTGCCAGGGACAGCCTTTTTCTTGTAGAACTGGGTGCAGCTCAACTTCCGCTCGTTTTCATTCTTATAGCATTGGTTTCTATACCTGTTACCAAAATTATCTCAAATCTGGTACAGTCGTACAATAATTTTAAGGTATTTCTATGGACCAATATTATTGTTATCCTGAATTTGCTAATTATAAGAGGGTTTTTTTGGATTGATCAAAATTGGGTATATACATTTTTCTATATCTGGGTAAGTATCTACAGCATTTTGATCATTTCTCAGTACTGGGTTTTTGCGAATGAACTCTATAATACCTCACAGTCAAAAAGGCTTTTCGGCCTTCTGAATCTGGGTGCAATATTAGGAGCAATAGCCGGAAGTCAGTTTTCAAGTTTAGCTGTATCTGTTTTCAATCTTACTACAGAAAATCTGCTGTATGTTTGTGTTGGCGTATTAGTGGTGGTAATAGCCTTGGTGTTTACGCTAAAGGGAAAAAGTAAATTTCAAACGTCTCAGGCATTTTACGAGTCCGAATATACCTCTAAAAGCTCCATAGATATTGTACGCAGCATCGTTAAGTCAAAATATCAGTTTTTGGTTGCGGCAATTATCGGTATAGCGATGCTGGTTTCAACCCTGATTGATTATCAGTTAAAAGCCGTGGCAGCAGATGCATTTCCCGAAAAAGCAAATCTTACATCATTTATGGGTTCCTTTTATGCAGGTCTGAGCATTGCTTCCCTGTTTATTCAGCTTCTGTTTTCCAGCAGGATTTTAAGACGCATGGGGGTCGGTGGTGGTTTGCTGACCCGTCCCGCAGGCCTGATGATCGCATCGATTCTCATGATTTTTGAGCCAGTACTGGCAGTTGCAGTTATTTTAGGAGGATTTGATGGTGCTACTCAATATTCCATTGATAAAACAAGCCGGGAAATTCTTTTTTTACCTTTTTCACAAAAGCTGAAAGAGAGAATTAAATTTATAATGGATGTAGTAATTGACCGGTTTTTCAGGGGTATTGCCGGACTGATACTCCTTGTATTTGTTTTTATCGCTGATTTTACGGTACAGCAAATAGCCTACATCGTTACATTTTTTGTAGCTATATGGATATTCCTGGCGTGGAAAGCCAAAAGAGAATATGTAGAACAGTTCAGAAACTCCATTTCGAGACGGTACCTGGATATAGGCGGAAAGGGTATGGACCTGAATGAACCTGAAACGGTTGAAATTATAAAAAATGGCCTTAAAAGCGATAATATTAATCAGATACACTATATACTCAAACTTCTTGAAGGCCATAACGTAGAAGCTTTTGTCGATGAACTTAAAAACCTTTTGAAGCATAAAAATAATGAGATCCGCATACAGGCTCTGCGACTACTCAAAAGTATCACTGACAAAAATTTTATAAAAGAAATTATTGAGTTGCTTGACGAAAAAGATACTGAATTGCGACTTGAATCCATACACTATATCTGCATGCAATCCGAAGGTAACCCGGAGCAGATACTAATGGATTACCTGAAAAGCGATTCGGCAGATTACCGGGCCGCTGCTTTGGGCTGTATCAGTAAACACGGTCAAGGCCAGGATCACAAAATGATTGATGATGATACAATTGAATCAATCATCAATAAAAAAGATAAAAATGTAAATCTCGCCCGGGCACAGGTTGCCCAGGTTTTAAGATATATTGGAGGTGAAAAAGCCCGGAAGTATCTGCCGGTGCTCTTAAATGATCCGTCACCTGCCGTTCGAAAAGAGGCAATTAAGAGCATGGGTGAGGTGAAAGACGAGGCTTTTATTCCTCTGTTAATTCAAAATTTGAATGATAAAAACTATGGACTTGAAGCAAGAAACGCACTCGCCTCCTATGGTGAAAAGTACATAAATCTCATCAGTTCATATTATCATAGTGGTGATTTTTCTACTGAAATTTGCAAAATTCTTCCGAAAGTGTTGGGAAATATGAACTGGCAGAAATCTGTTTACAAGCTTATGGAAATGCTTGTGACTGAAAAAAATCCGTCACAACGTCTCTATTTGCTTAAATCTCTGAACAAACTTAGAAGTTCAGACAAGAATTTCAAATTCGATGAGGAAATTATTCGTGAGCAAATTTACAGTGAATTAAAAAACTTTTATACCTTTAATACAATTTTATACAGGCTTCCTTCAAGAAAACAGTTTAGTTTACTTCAAAAGGCTCTTCATGAAAGAATTGATCAAATTAAAGAACATATTTTCAGATTGCTCGGCCTTATTTACAATCCCAAGGATATGTATGGTGCTTATTTGGGACTGCAAAGTATAAGCGAGGAAAACCGGGCTACATCAATTGAATTTCTCGATAATATTCTTGAAGGGGATTTAAAGAGAGACCTTATGCCGATGATTGATCCTGTTTCACTCGAAGATAACGTCAAAAAGGGCAGTGAATATTTTGGAATAAATGTAATATCATACACTGAAGGAATGCTGCTTTTGCTGAACGGCGATGACGACTGGCTCAAAACCTGCGCTATTTATGGCGTAACGGCGCAATGCCCGGATGAACTTAAGGAATACGTAAACAAATCGACAGATGATGAAAACCCGGTTGTAAAGGAAACGGCAAGGCTTGTAACAGAACGGTTTGAGTGAGGAATGACCACCATAATAGAAAAAGTATCGAATCTGCAGGCTTTAAACTTATTCAGTGAATTCCCATCTGAAGATTTGACTCACATTGCCTCTATCGCAATGTACATGAAATTTCAGAAAGGAGATGTTTTATTCAGTGAAAACGAAGAATCTGACTCTCTTTTCCTGCTTCTTGAAGGGATGGTAAAAATGATGAAAAATGACCAGTTTGTTTATGATATTCACAAAGGTGAGGCAGCAGGTACATTTGGGTTTTTTAACCAGGAAACACGGCTTTTTACAGCCATATGTAAAACAAATTCATGTTTTTTGGTTTTGTATAGTACCCAATTCTTCGACCTGATGGAACAAAGAGTTCAAATAGCCCAGCATATTTTGAAGTATCTCCTGAAATCAGCAGTCCATGTTTAAACTGTTTTTCGGGCGTTAATCCGTATGGAAAATTGAATTAATAAATGTCATAAAATTAGTACAATCGTAACTGTTCGTTACAAATTTGATTTCAAAATAACTTAAGTTCCCGTACGGATATTTTCAGGTAATCAAAAGCCAACTGTTTGGTCCGTAGTTTAACAGTTAAATTTTAAAATTTAATAACAGGAAGCAATAAATAGAGACCGAATGGATACAATTATAGAAAAAGTAATGCTTCTGCAAAATGTAGAACTTTTTTCAGATGTACCGACCGAACAGTTGTCGTACCTGGCAGATATTGCCGAGAGCAGGGAAGTTGAAAAGGGAGATATTCTGTTTAAAGAAAATGATCCGTCAGATGCTCTTTTTATATTAGCCAGCGGCAAAATTGAAATGGTTAAGAATGAAGAAGTTATTTATGAAATCAATGAATACGAGGCCGTTGGTACACTCGGGTTTTTTGACCAGGAACCAAGAATTTTTACAGCCAAATGTGTACAGTCATGTAAAATGATTGAGATTGACAGCACCTCATTTTTTGATCTTCTGGAAGAGCGTATTCATATAGCCAGGTACTTATTAAAATATTTTGTGACAAGATTGCGTCATATATATGATGGAAGTAATGAAAATAAACCTGTTGCATCTGAATTAAAAGAAAGTTGACATGGCAATAAACGGTAAATTTATGGCAAGTTTGCAACTGGTAGCAAGAATTATCATTGCCTCAGTTCTTCTATTTGCCGGTGTGACGAAATTGATGGACAATACTGCACTTTTCGAAACTGTAACATACATCACATGGCTCCCTGTTTGGATGAAATCATTAATAATAAGCTATATGCCATGGTTTGAAATTTTGCTAGCCGCATTACTTTTGATTTACCGGCAAAGTTACCTGATTAAGGGCACGGTTTTCCTGATATTCTTTGGCTTTCTTGGATTTGCAGCTTATGGTTATGCAACAGGACTGGAGGGAGATTGCGGCTGTTTTGGAGACCTTGCCGACAGCAGTTTTGGCTGGGGAATGATTTTCAGAAATGTTTTTTTTGTAGCCCTTGCTGGGCTGCTGTTCTATAAGCCGGAGAATTCCAAAGAAACCGTAAGCGAATAAAAATTTTCGCCTCTCATATTTGTTTAATATGGTTAGCTTGTCAGGCAGATTCGAGTAATTCCGACTTTTTTTCAAAATAGGGATCAAATACTTTTTTCAGATCGGGATGCGAATGTAAATCAGGATCATTGTGGATAAGCTTCCATGCAAAATGCTTGGCATGTACCAGCAGCCTTTGATCTTCAATAATGTCAGCAATCTTGAATTCAGGCAATCCGCTTTGTTTCGTTCCGAGGAAATCACCCGGCCCCCTTAATTTCAGATCGGCTTCCGCAATTTCAAAGCCGTCATTGGTTTCTGTTAACTTTTTTAAACGATATCTGCCCTCCTTACTTATTTTTTCGCCGGGCATCAGAATACAATAGCTTTCCCTGCTTCCTCTGCCGATTCGTCCCCTTAGCTGGTGTAACTGCGAGAGGCCGAATCTTTCCGCGTGTTCAATCACCATCACATTTGCATTTGGTACATCTACACCCACTTCGATAACGGTTGTTGAGACAAGAATGTCAATTCCGCCCTCTTTAAATCTCTGCATTGTTTTCTCTTTCTCATCATTTTTCAGTCGACCGTGCATCAGGCCTATTTTAAATTCGGTGAAATGCCGTTTCAGTTTTTCAAACCCGATTGTAGCATCTTTGAGATCCATTACCTCCGACTCTTCTATCAACGGATAAATGAAATAGGCCTGGCCGCCTTCCCTTATGTTTTGTTTTATGAATGCATATAAATCTTTCCTCTTCCGTTCGGTTCTTACGGCAGTTTTTACCGGTTTTCTGCCTTCAGGCAGTTCTTTAATCAGGGATATATCCAAGTCACTGTATATGGTCATTGCCAAAGATCTTGGTATTGGTGTAGCCGACATAACAAGCAAATGAGGATGATCGCCTTTTCTGAGTATTTCCGAGCGCTGTTTTACCCCGAACCGGTGCTGTTCGTCTATAACAGCAAGGCCAAGTTTGCAGAACCGGACTCCCTCTTGAATAACGGCATGTGTTCCTACCAAAATGTCGCATTCACCTTCACTAATCTTTTTTAATATTTCCTTTTTTTGTGATGCTGTAAGCGAGCCGGTCATTAAATGAGTATTTACGTCCAAACCTTCAAAAAATTTATTGAGTGTTTGAAAATGCTGTTCGGCAAGTATTTCTGTCGGAGCCATAAAAGCAGCCTGATAGCCATTATCAACCGCCAAGAGCATAGCACCTGCTGCTACCACAGTTTTTCCGGATCCTACATCGCCCTGGATAAGCCTTGCCATCTGATTGCCGGAATCCAGGTCATCATAAATTTCACGAAGTACTTTCTTTTGATCTCCTGTTAATTTAAAGGGAAGGTTTTGCTTGAAAAATGTAGCCGTTAAGTTTCCTGAAGGATTGAATTTGAAACCGTTATGCAGGGATTTATTTTTCTCTTTGATTTTTGCCATGCTGAGCTCAAAAAGAAACAATTCTTCAAATTTAAACCGGTTTATGGCAATTTGCGCATCCTTTTTACTTTCGGGAAAATGAACTCTTCTAAGTGCTTTCTCTCTATGCGGGAAATTCATTTCACTCAAAATCCTGTCCGGAATAAATTCCCTGATATTTATCTGGCTGATAATCTGTTCAATCCACTGTGATATGAGCTTGCTTGTGATAAAGCTCTTCGAGAAATCCTTATTTCCGGGGTAAACGGGTACCACTTTTTTCAAATCGGATATATCTTTATTATTTCCGAGATGTTCAACATCCGGATGGGCAAAGCTGAATTGGCTGCCATATAATTTAGGGCTGCCATAAAAAGCTATAATTTGCCCTGGCTCAAAAGATTTTCTGAAGTATTGTATTCCCCTGAACCATACTCCCTTGACCGAACCGGTATCATCTTGTATCGTTACTTCAAGACGCTGCCTGTTTTTAAATCCCTGGAGAGTGATATCTGTAACTTTGCCCACCACCGTCACATTTTCAGTGTCAGTAGATAAAAGTCGAATAGGACGAAGTACTGTTTTGTCGATATACCTGCGCGGAAACAGGTAAAGTAAATCCAACACAGTTTGAACTCCGTTTTTTTCCAGCACCTTCAGCCGCTTATTACTAAGCCCGTTTAAATCTGTAAGTTTCAAAATTGATATAATGATATATACTAATTAATAATAAAACGACCATCATTCCTGCAGTAAATTAGCCTTAAAGCAGACTGGGGAAAGAATTGGTATTATTTAAAAATTAATTTACCGAAATTGGTTGCAATAAAACCGTAAAAATAAGTATCTTTACAAGCTCTTGAGTAAAATTCAAATTAACAGGTAAACAAGTGCCTACTATACAACAGTTAATCCGAAAAGGTAGAAAAAGCAAGACGAGCAAAACAACTGCTCCTGCGTTGCAAAATTGCCCTCAGAAAAGAGGTGTTTGCACCCGAGTTTACACAACAACTCCAAAGAAACCAAATTCCGCATTGCGTAAAGTTGCAAGGGTTAGGTTGACGAACGGGATTGAAGTATCGGCTTACATTCCCGGCGAAGGCCACAATCTTCAGGAACACAGTATTGTGCTCATTCGCGGAGGCCGGGTAAAAGATTTACCTGGCGTCAGATATCATATTATCCGAGGTACTCTGGACACTGCCGGTGTAAACGACAGAAAACAGGGCCGGAGCCTATACGGCACAAAAAAACCTAAAGGGTAAATCTAACCTTTATTAATTATGAGAAGAAGAAAAGCTGAAAAAAGAGAAGTTCAACCGGATCCGATATTCCAGGATAAACTTGTAACACGTTTTGTGAATAACCTGATGCGGGATGGAAAAAAAGGTGTGGCAAGAAAGATTTTATACCAGGCATTTGAAATAATTGAAGAGAAAACCGGTGAAAGTGCTCTCGATGTTTTTAAAGAAGCACTTCAGAACTCTACCCCGGTAGTTGAAGTTCGTTCAAGAAGGGTTGGAGGTGCAACTTACCAGGTGCCCATCGAAGTTAGGACGGACAGAGGAACCGCACTTGGAATGAGGTGGATAATTAAAGCATCAAGGGCCAGAAACGATAAATCGATGGCAATCAGAATATCAAGAGAATTAATGGATGCCGCCAAAAATGAAGGCGGCGCTGTGCGGAAGAAAGACGAAACACACAGAATGGCAGAAGCAAATAAAGCATTTGCCCATTTTAGATTTTAATTAAACAGAAGAGTAATACAACAAATTTTTTTGAAATGGCAGAATTAATGACAAATACCGATCCCAAAATTATCGACCGCATCAGGCGGACTCGTAATATCGGGATTATGGCACATATTGATGCCGGTAAAACAACTGTTACAGAGAGGATTCTTTTCTACACAGGCAGAAGCCACCGAATGGGCGAAGTTCATGATGGTGCTGCTACGATGGACTGGATGGAGCAGGAACAAGAGCGTGGAATCACTATTACTTCCGCTGCAACTCACTGTATCTGGAAAGATCACAGAATTAACATTATTGATACACCCGGACACGTTGATTTTACTGTTGAAGTAGAGCGTTCTCTGCGGGTACTGGATGGCGCCATTGGCGTCTTTTGTGCGGTAGGAGCGGTACAGCCACAATCAGAGACAGTCTGGCGACAGGCAAACAAATATAACGTGCCACGCATGGCTTTTGTGAATAAGATGGATCGCACAGGCGCTGATTTCTTTAATGTGATTGAGCAAATGAAAGAAAAACTGGGTGCAAATCCTATTCCGGTACAAATACCGATCGGCGCTGAAGATAACTTCAAGGGCGTTGTTGACCTTATTAATATGCAGGGCATCGTTTGGGATGATGAATCGCTGGGTGCCAAATACGAAATTGTTGATATTCCCGATGAACTAAAGGAAAAGGCAGAAGAATACCACAAGATTATGATCGAGTCGATTGCCGATCATGATGATACCCTGATGGAAAAATACCTGATGGAAGAGGATATCTCGCAAGAAGAAATTGAAGGTGCAATTCGTCAGGCAACGCTCGCCAGAGATATTACTCCTGTTCTTTGTGGAACGGCTCTTAAGAACAAGGGTGTCCAGATTTTACTCGATAAAGTGATTAAGTACCTTCCGAGTCCTCTCGATGTGGAAGCGATCAATGGCAGAGATCCAAATGACCTGGATGTCAAGATGAAAAGGAATCCAAGTGTGGAAGAGCCGTTTTCAGCGCTTGCCTTTAAAATTATGTCTGATCCATATGTCGGTAAACTTACCTTCTTCCGTGTCTATTCGGGTACTCTCGAAAAAGGCTCTTATATTTACAACTCAACCACGGGTAATAAAGAGCGTATCGGCAGGCTGCTTGAAATGCATGCCAATGAAAAAAAGGATATTGATGTGGTAAGGGCCGGAGATATTGCAGCAGCCGTTGGAGTTAAGCAAGTTAAAACAGGTGACACATTTTGCGATGTCGAAAATCCGATATTACTCGAACAAATTTCATTTCCCGAGCCGGTTATTAAATTGGCTGTGGAACCCAAATCCAAGGCGGATGCTGAAAAGCTTACAAATGGCCTGGTGAAGCTGGCTGAAGAAGATCCGACGTTTAAAGTTAAAACCGATGAGGAAACAGGGCAGACTACGATCGCCGGAATGGGTGAGCTTCACCTTGAGATCATTGTAGACCGGCTGAAGCGGGAGTTTAAGGTAGAAGCCAACGTAGGGCAGCCGCAGGTTTCTTATCGTGAAACAATCACCAAAGTTATTACCCATCGTGAAATTTATAAAAAGCAAACAGGTGGCCGTGGTAAATTTGCCGATATTGAATTTGAAATTGGTCCCCTTGCTCATTTTGAAGAATTTGCAGATGACGACAAGAATGTAACCGTATCTGAAGGATTTAAATTTGTCAATCAGATTGTTGGTGGAAATATACCTAAGGAATACGTGCCGTCTGTAGAAAAAGGATTCCGCGAATCAATGCAGAACGGTGTTCTGGCTAACTATCCGGTTCAGAATATCGGCGTTAGATTATTTGACGGGTCTTATCATGATGTTGACTCGGATGCATTCAGTTTTGAACTTTGCTCGAAACTTGCATTCAGAAATTCTGCAAAAAAGAGCGGACCTCAGCTTCTCGAACCGGTTATGAGTGTCGAAGTGATTACACCCGAAGAGTTTATGGGTGATGTAATCGGAGATCTCAACGGAAGGCGAGGCATTATCACAAAAATGGACAATCAGGCAGAAGGATCTGTAGTAAGATGTAAAGTGCCATTATCCGAAATGTTCGGATATTCGACAGACCTTCGCTCACTTACCCAGGGACGAGCTTCATACTCAATGGAATTTGCCGAGTATGTGCCTGTTCCGGAGAGCAAAGCCCAGGAAATCATAGAAGAAAAAGGATAATTTAAAACTGACTACATAAACCATGGCAAAAGAGACATTTCAACGTAACAAGCCACATGTGAACGTGGGTACG
>CAYPZI010000007.1:0-60048 GCA_964415185.1 uncultured Balneolaceae bacterium
AGAAAGTCAATAAATGGATCTTGAAATCAGGTCACCCAAATTTGAACGCGCTTCGATAGAGATACCCGAATCGGTAAGCAAGTTGCAAAAACCGTTTAATGGCTCGGTTTGTTCAGCAAAGGGAGATGAGTACCCGATCACAGATAATATTATTGATTTACTGCAGACAAAAGAGGACTATTCTCTTGCCCAAAGCACAAACCAGTGGAAGCTGACAGCCAGTCTCTATGAAAATATCTGGAGAAAGCGGTCTCTCTCTATTTTGACGGGGGAAGAATTCCCGATTGAAAAAGAACATGACCTGCTGATTAAATGGGTTAAACCCAAAGAAAACGGCGTATATCTCGATTTCGGCTGTTCCACTGCATTGTATGCAAGGGCATTACAGAAATCGTCTAAATCATCAACGGTTGTTGCACTCGATTTTTCCATGGAAATGCTGCAGGAAGCCCGTATTAAAGCTGAAGCAGATTGCGTGGATATTTTCTTCGTAAGGGCTGATGGCAGGGCCCTGCCCTTTTTTGGTAAAACATTCGATGGAATCGTAATGGGTGGCACGCTAAATGAACTCACTGATGAACTGAAAGTGCTGTTCGAGTGCAGGCGCGTTATTAAAGAAGGTGGTATCTTTTTTGTGATGCACCTGATAAAATCACCGACCTGGTACGGACGCCTTTTGCAAGATTCGGCCGAATGGAGCGGACTCAGATTCTGGTCGATAGAAGAGAGTAACGAACTATTTAAAAGAGCCGGTTTTACAGTCCGGGATCAGTTCAACAAAGGAATCGTCTGCTTTACGAAACTTGAAGCCGGTAAATAGTCGCTGCATTAGTTAACGTAATCTTTTCATGGCTTTGCAAGTGCGTTTTAATCTCTGAAAATTCTTATGGCTCAATCCGGGAGAGCTTACCATCGCAGTTACAGACAATATGAGCGACTAATTTTTTGGTTCCCAGAAAAAAGACTGCGGCGCGGGAAAAACCTTGTTCATAACTGGATTCCAAGCGCCGCGCACTGCTAAAAGTGCACCCTGTCATCCCGACTGGCGTCCCGGGCTGCATAGCACTTCAGGGCAATGCATGTTGACCGGGACAGAGTGGAGGGATCTCATATATTATGGCAATTCTCTTTCTAAAGTTTTCTTCAAACCCAGTTGTGAATAAGGAGATTCCTCCCATGCGTTCTCTGCCGGCCGGTGGAATCTCTTAGTCGGAACCGCGTCCATCCCCTGACTGATGACAGACGCCGCTTTAATATAGATAGGGCGGCGTGTTCAACCCCTTATTTTTATATCCGGATTCACATTTCATTATCAGTGATAATTACTTTACATGTTGTCAGGCGCATCAATTCCCAAAATTGCCAGTCCTGAGGCAAGTGTTCCGGCAACGGTTGCAGCAAGCAGGGTTCGGGCTTCAGAAAGTTCCCTTTCTACGCCGATAATCCTGCAATCGTGATAGAAAGCGGTAAAATCCGAAGCAAGCTGGTTCAGAAAATTAATCACCCTGTGCGGCTCACGTTGTTCAGTTGCCTGTTCAATGGCCTCCGGAAATTGCTCAAGTGATTTGATAAGGGCAATTTCGGAGTCATGATCCAGCAGGTGTAAATTTTCAGCCGACAAACGGATACCTGTTTCATCAGCTTTTCGCAAGATGCTTTTTATCCTGGCGTGGGCATATTGCAGATAGTAAACCGGATTTTTTTCACTGGCTTCCCGGGCTTGCTCTATATCAAATTCGAGATGTGTTGACGGTGACCGCATTAAAAAGAAAAACCTGGTGACATCTGCCCCGGTTTCATCCATCAGTTCGTCTAATGTGACAAAGTTTGCCTTTCTGGTACTCATTTTGAAGGGTTTGCCACCCTTTACAATGGTGACGAACTGATAAATTAGAACATCGATTTTCTCTGAATTATAACCGAGGGCTTTTACCCCATTCAATACATCCGGGAAAGTGTCGATGTGGTCTGCACCGAACAGGTCAATGCAGAGATCAAATCCGCGTTCCAGTTTGTTAACGTGATAGGCGATATCGGGCAGCCGGTAAGTCGGTTCTCCGGTGCTTTTGACGAGAACAGTATCTTTGTCTTTGCCAAATTCCGTTGTTTTGAACCAAGTGGCATGCTCTTTTTCATAAACAAGATTTTTCTGTTTCAGGCCTTCAATTGCCTCATCAATCGATCCGTCATTATAGAGATCATATTCGTTGAAAAAGCTATCCATGTTAATATTCAGCCTGGCTAGTGTATTTTGGATATCTTTAAAAATGGCAGATTCAGCCCTTTTTTTAAATTTTTCGACGGTTTCTTCATCGCCCAGGTCGCTTCCGAATTCGTCTTTTAACTGCTTTGCTATATCAACAATGTATTCACCCTCGTACCCGCCTTCGGGGAGTTCTGCGTCCCTGCCAAGCAATTGAAGATAGCGCGCTTTCACACTTTCGCCAAGCACTCTCATCTGTCTTCCGGCATTGTTGAAATAATATTCCCTTTCAACAACAGCACCGCCACACTCGAAAAGCCGGGCTATGGTATCACCCAGAACGGCGTTGCGCCCGTGTCCCACAGTTAAGGGGCCGGTGGGATTCGCACTTACAAACTCAACCAGGATTTTCTTGTCTTTGTATTTATCCGATTTGCCAAAATCCACACCTTTCTCAAAAATTTCTTCAAGCACATTATAAATATAATTTTTGGCATACCTGAAGTTGATAAATCCGGGGCCTGCGATTTCAACAGCTTCAATTTTATCAGGTTCTAATTGAAGCTTTTCGGTTATTTCTGCGGCGATTTGCCTTGGATTTTTTTTTAGCTTGCCGGCAAGGGTCATGGCAATATTGGTGGCAGCATCACCGTGAGAAGATTCTCTCGGCCTTTCAATTTTAATTTCAGGAATTTCTTCACGGCTTAGGCCAATGGAATCCAGAGATTCGGCAATTTTTTCTTGCAAATATTTTTTCATACAATCAATTTAAGATAGTCGGGATTGAACCTGCAAATATAGTGAGAATGAGGTGGAAATCCCTATACATGTTTAATCACATTGCGTAATTAACTGGCACATTTAGTACATTAAGCTTGCAAGCAGACGCACGCAAACAGTGATTTTAAATTAGAAAAACCGTAAACCGGATTGAACGAAAACCGAAACAACCGATCACAGGGCGGCAATAAGAGTCTGGGCACTGCCGACTCCGTTAATCCTGACTACAAGCCGGTAAAAAAATCAAAAATCAGCCCTGAGGAATATGCCGGGGAAATCATGTCAGGCAATAAGACACTATTGTCGCAGGCGATTACACTACTTGAAAGCAGCAAGCCTGAATATAGAAATACCGGTAAGGAGATTCTTGATTTGTGCCTGCCTCATTCGGGTAATTCGGTTCGTATAGGTATCACAGGAGTTCCGGGCGCGGGCAAAAGCACCTTTATTGAAGCCATTGGATCTGTGATATTGGAAGAGGGCAACAAGGTAGCCGTTCTTACCGTAGACCCAAGCAGCAGCCGTTCAAAAGGTTCCATTCTCGGTGATAAAACCAGGATGCCGGTTCTGTCAAACGAGGAAAAAGCGTATATAAGGCCTTCTCCCACCTCGGGCACGCTGGGTGGAGTTACTCTCAGAACAAGGGAGGCAATTTTGTTGTGTGAAGCTGCCGGCTACGACACCATTCTTGTTGAGACGGTAGGTGTAGGACAGTCGGAAACGGTTGTTCATTCCATGGTTGATTTTTTTCTTTTGATCATGATTGCGGGTGCGGGTGATGAATTGCAGGGGATTAAGCGTGGAATTGTTGAAATGGCGGATATGATTGCCATCAATAAGGCAGAAGGCGAAAACGTAAAGGCAGCGAATAAAGCGAAGGCCGAATTTTCAAATGCCCTGGCACTATTTCCCTCACCTGAATCCGGCTGGGAGCCGAAGGTGGTAACCTGTTCGGCATTGGAGGCAAAAGGTATAACTGAAATCTGGTACGACATAAAAGATTATGTTCGGTTTACGAGTAAAAACGGATATTTTCAGAAACGAAGAGCCGGCCAGGCGGTTTGGTGGATGTACCAGGCTATAGAAACAAAGCTTAAAGAATCATTTTATAAAACAGCCGGCATAAGGGAGAAAATTCATACATTTGAAAAAAATATTAAAAATGGCAAGATGAGTTCATTTGAGGCCGCCGATAAATTGTTGGATATTTACAAAAAGGAGAGGTAAAAAATCGGGATTAGCTCATCTCAATGTCAGGCTTACCGGCACTAAAACCAATCTCTTCTTCTGTCTGTTTGCCGAAAAGGTCTTCAAGTTCGGATCTTAGCTTTTGAATAGATAGTCCGCTGTTCAAGGCTCCGTTTTTAGCAATGGAAATTCTCCCTGTTTCTTCGGAGATGACCACTACGAACACGTTATTTGTTTCACTGACTCCCACAGCAGCCCGGTGGCGGGTGCCGAATACGGATGATATATTTGGATTCTGAGAAATTGGTAAATAACAGCTTGCAGCTACAATACGATTATTTCGAATTACAATAGCGCCATCATGGAGGGGAGTGTTTTTTTGAAAAATAGTTTGCAAAAGTTCTGCATTTACACGGGCATCCAGCGGAACGCCGGCATCAACAAGATCTTGCAGCGGATTATTTGAGAATACCATAAGAGCCCCCGTTTTGGAATGCGACATGCTCCGAACTGCTTCAACAACTTCTTCTACAAGTGAATCGGAAGTAGACTGATTAAAAAACTTGCTGAATGAGGTATTTTGGCCGAGATTGTACAGAAGTTTTCTTATTTCAGGCTGGAAAATAATGAAAACGGCCAATACACCTACATCCAATACGCTTCTTAAAAGAAAATTGAGGGTTGAAAACCCAAGAATACTGACTGCGGCATTGATCAGAATAATGAACAAGAGCCCGATGGCTGCCTGGATTGCAAAAGTTCCTCTGATCCACCTGTATAAATAATAGAGAATGAAGGCAATGATCAGCGTTTCAAGCAGATCTTTAAAGCCGAATTCTAAAAAACCAATGGGGATCAATTTGTAATCAATTAATTGTTAATAACCGTTTCTGTTTCTGTCCGGCTTTGAACAAGCTGGTAACACATTTTGCCGGATCAATCCAAACATATTGCAAAGAAATAATAAAATCTAAATGTACGAAAATAATTACTGTTACGCGGAGAGTGTTCAGATTTAAGTAAAACAAACGTTTGTTTCTGTTTTGTTTAACAAAATGTTATTATTTGTCATTGAGGTTGCAATTGATTAACATTAATCACACTTTCGATTAATAAAATATTTCTTCGACCTGGTTAAAGTGATTTGGCCGAAGCGTACCAGAATCATCCCGTTAAATTTCGATTATGAAAAAATTACGCATCGGCATTCTTGAAGTTCTTTATAACACCCCGGCTGATACCATGTATGCCAAAATAATGCGGGTAAATACGGCAGGGATCATGCCCCAGGTGCTTGCAGTCTGGCTTGAGCGTGCTGGCCATGAAGTTCACCTGACTCATTTCTCCGGCCCGCAAAACCTGTTTGATGAGCTTCCTGAAGATCTTGACATGATTTTTTTCAGCGCTTTCACTACAAGTGCGCAGGTTGCATATGCACTTAGCAATTATTATCGGTCTAAAGGAATCGTTACCGTACTTGGCGGGCCTCATGCACGCTCATATCCGGAAGATGCTGTCAAGTATTTCGATTACGTTTTAGGGTTTACGGATGAGAATCTGATAAATGACCTGCTGCATTATCAGAAAAACGGTCGTGATACGGGTGTCTATCTCTCCGCTCAGAAGCAACCTGAGGAGTTGCCCGGTGTCCAGGAAAGGTGGAAGCATACTGAAAAACTCCTTTCAAAAGCCAGTTTATTGAAAATTGTACCGATGATCGGGAGTTTGGGATGCCCTTATAAATGCAGCTTTTGTATTGATTCAGAAGTTAACTACCAGCCGCTTTCGTTTGAACAGCTAAAAAGTGACCTTCGTTTTTTGTTAACCAAATTTAAAAAACCCGTGGTTGGATGGCATGATCCCAATTTTGGTATCCGTTTTGAAGATTATATGGGGGCAATTGAAGACTCTGTGCCTAAAGGTGCAATAACTTTTATCGCCGAAAGCTCTCTTGCACTTCTGACAGAACCAAACGTAAAGCGCATGAGTGCTAACGGGTTCAGGGTAATGCTGCCGGGTATTGAGTCCTGGTTCGATATGGGAAATAAATCAAGAATGCGGAAAACCCTCGGGCTTGAAAAGCTCGAAAGAATATCTGAGCAGGTCAACATGATTCAAAAATACATACCTTATATGCAGGCTAACTTTGTTTTGGGCCTTGATATGGATGAGGGGGATGCGCCTTTTGATCTCACAAAAAAATTCGTGGATATGTGTCCGGGAGTTTTCCCAACCTATAATTTATTAACTGCTTACGGGAGAAGTGTCCCGCTGAACCTTGAGTACCAGAACAACGGGCGAATGATACCGGCTCCATTCCATCTTATGAATAATGACAAAATCATGAATGTGAAACCGCTGAATTATGAATGGCCCGATTTTTTCAGGAAACTTCTTGGGTTGTTTGAACATACCTTTACCCCTAAAGCCGTATTTAACCGTTTTGTTTCGAACAAGGGAATCCCTATTAAAATGATGAACTTTTTCAGGGCAAATACACAGGGAAAAAGGCACATCCGGTATTACAGGGAAGTAATTGACCTTTTGGAAAACGACTCTGAATTCCGTGCTTTTTTTGAGGGTGATACAAAAAAGATTCCTGAATACTACGAGAAACAAATCAGAGAAGATCTTGGCTGGCTGTCTGAATGGCTGCCTGAAAGTGCCTTGAATCATGACCCCTGTGCGTATCAAAAAAGTATAGAGACAGAGACAAACCACCTTTTTAAACCACAACTGGCGGCTAACGGGTAGTCGATGTGTTTTAAATAGCATATTGTCCTTTCAACATTAGTAGTACGGTTGCCGGAAGAAAGTTATCGGATGAGTCAGTCATGAATCCTGGCGGAATCCAAGGGTTAAAGGTCCGGGGAAACTGCAAATAATTTCCCCTCCCGTGGAGGGGATTGAGGGGCGGGTTGAGCATGATTGTCAATGAATTGTGGAATTTTGTTTTTTAGTTCGTTTTTACAAAAATCCTATTCAGTCTTTTCATGATTCATTGCTTCATCCAAAATACAGCCGGAGGGATTTTGGGCACACTGTTCGCAATCAGGCTGTCCAAAAATTAAAGCCGGCTTGCAGCCAACTATACTTTTTAGACAGCCTCTTACAAACAGGAGGTTACTACGTAACCCGGATAGTAGAAGTAATTAAAAATAAATGCAGCATTTTGCATCCGGATATCAAAACTCTTTTATTTCAAAAAACAACTTTATAATTAGTGCCAATAAGAATCTGTAAGTTCAGCTTTATCCGTCTTGTGAGCGACTCAAGCAATATTTAATTATAGTTTTAATGAAATTACTTATTACGTTCTCTGTTTTATTCATGATTTTACCCGTAATGGTACACGGACAAAATATCAGTGTAAAAATGATGACTTATAACCTGAAGTTTGACGATCCCGGGGATGAAGTGAACAACTGGGATCGAAGAAAAAATGAAGTGATCGGGCTTTTAAAATTTTATGAACCGGAAATAATCGGGACGCAGGAAGGCCTGAAACATCAAATTGATCAAATTGACAAAAGTTTAAAAAATTATAGCTATGTTGGTGCCGGACGGGATGACGGAGAGTACCATGGAGAATTTACCGCCATTTTTGTAGACACCACCCGCTTTTCAATTCTGGATGAGAATACGTTTTGGCTATCTGAAACACCGGATGTACCTTCACGCGGATGGGATGCTGCCATAAAACGGATTAGCACGTATGTACTTCTGAGAGACCTGATAACCGATAATGAGTTTTATCTTTTCAATGCCCATCTTGACCATATTGGCAGTGAATCCCGTCTGGAGTCGGTTAAACTTATATGGGAAAAATATAAGAAGCTATCTGAAGGAGGCCGGATACCGGTGGTTATTATGGGTGATCTGAATGCAGAGCCGGGCGACCCGCCTATTCAGTTTTTGTCGGAAAGAATGCTGGATACCAATGAAATCACTGAAAATCCGCCTTATGGCCCCGTTGGAACTTTTAACGGTTTTGACTTTGATGAAAAACCGGAACGGCGAATCGATTATATATTTACGGACAACAACTTCAGGGTTTTAAAATATGCTGCGATCAATGATTTCAGAGATTTCAGATATCCTTCCGATCATTTTCCTGTTTATATCGAAGCGAAATTCTATAAGTGAATTCGATCTCTCATTATTAAAAAAATAACCCCTACCGGGTATCAGCCGATAGAGGTTAATCAAGAGAGAGTCAAAATGAAGATGAAAAAATTCTGTGTGTGAATCGGGTGGGATTCGAACCCACGACCCACGGCTTAAAAGGCCGTTGCTCTACCAACTGAGCTACCGATTCGGTTTTTGCAAAGATTTAAAAGGTAAGATTTTTAGTAACTCAAAATCAACCAAAATTAAATACTTTGCACGATTTTTGAATCGGTTATAGGCGCTTTAAACAAAAATCTTCAATTGCAAACATTAACCCTGTGGTGACGATTTGTTAGTAAACGTATAGTGGTATGATTATTGTTTTATACAATTACCTTAAGTAAATCGTTCATCAATAGGAGTTGAACGTGCATGCGCGAAACCGTACATTTATCAATTTACATAAAATTTATTAATAGATTATGTTAGATCAAATAACGACGATCCTTACCAAGTTATTCGGGTCGAAAAGTGAAAGAGACATTAAGAAACTTTGGCCTGTAGTTGAAGAGATTAAAAGCTATGAGGATGAAATTGCCAAATTAAGCGATAGAGAATTAAAGGGTAAAACGGAGGCATACAAAGAGCGTATCAGGGAGGCCACGTCTGAAATTGACAGTGAAATAGCATCGATCAAAGAAAAAATAAATTCGGGGGATGAGTCGATTACGCTTGAAGACCGCCGGGAATTTTCCGATACAATTGATCATCTTGAAGAGGAATGGCTCGAAACAGTTGAGGGTGTTCTTGAAGATATATTGCCTGAAGCGTATGCCGTTTTAAAAGAGACATGCCGCCGTTTTGTCGGTAAAAAATGGAAAGTTGCCGGAAATGAGATTGAATGGGATATGGTTCCCTATGATGTGCAGCTTGTGGGGGCAATTGCGATGCACAAAAGCAGCATCGCCGAAATGAAAACCGGTGAAGGTAAAACCCTTGCTGCTATCTTTCCTGCATATCTTAATGCCTTGCCGGGACGGGGAGTTCATGTCGTTACGGTAAACAACTATCTTGCTAAAAGGGATGCCGAATGGAATGAGCCTATCTTCAATTTTCACGGGATGAATGTTGATTGTGTTGATCTCTATGAACCCAATTCAGAAAAAAGAAGAGAAGCATACAAGGCGGACATTGTTTATGGCACAAACAATGAGTTCGGATTCGATTATCTGCGCGACAACATGGTGATTGGAGAAGAACAGCTTGTTCAGCGGCATTACCACTATGCCATTATTGATGAGGTTGACTCTATCCTGATTGATGAAGCCCGTACACCTCTGATCATCTCCGGTCCCGTACCCCAGGGATCTCAATCCCAAAAATACGAGGAGATGAAACCGAGGGTGGAAAGCCTGGTGAATGCACAGAAGAAGCTGGTAGCCAGCCTTGTAAATGAAGCTGAGAAATTACTTGATGAAGGAAAGGAAGAGGAAGCCGGCCTGGCACTGTTTCGCGCACAAAGAGGATTCCCTAAAAACAGGAAATTCAGAAAAATGATGCAGGAACCCTCTTTGCAAAAACTGGTGCAGAGAACAGAAAATTTCTATTTGCAGGACAACGCAAAGAATATGCCGATTGTGGATGAATACCTGTATTATGCAGTGGATATGAAGATGAAATCCATTGAAATGACTGAAAAAGGGCGTGATTTCATAACCAAGGGCGATGAAGATAAAGAGTTTTTTGTTATTCCCGATCTTGGAACCGAAACCTCGGAGATTGAAGAAGAAATAGAGGAACTGAAAAAGTCAAAAATCGAAGATGTTGAAAAGAATGACGATTTCAGTGAAGATTATAAAAAGAAAAAAATCGAGGAGATAGATACAGAGGTGCGCCGGGAGAGAGAACAGCGCTTTAATGAATTGCACAGGTTATTTGCCGAACGAAGCGACCGGATACATACTGTAAACCAGCTTCTGAAAGCCTATACGCTATTCGAACGTGAGGACGAGTACATCGTTCAGGATGGAAAAGTCCAGATTGTTGATGAGCATACCGGCCGGGTTTTGTCCGGAAGACGCTATTCGGATGGACTTCATCAGGCAATTGAAGCGAAAGAAGAGGTGAAAGTTGAAGCAGCCACGCAGACATATGCCACCATTACGCTTCAAAACTATTTCAGGATGTATCACAAGCTTGCAGGTATGACGGGAACTGCAGCTACCGAAGAGGGTGAATTTAATGAGATTTACAACCTCGATGTGATGGTGATTCCGACTAACGAGCCGGTGATCAGAGACGACAAGGAAGATCTTATTTTCAGAACCAAACGAGAAAAATACAAAGCCGCCATCGAGCGCATCAGGGAATATCATGAAAAAGGCCAGCCGGTTCTTGTTGGTACCACAAGTGTTGAAGTATCAGAGACGATTAGCAGGATGCTGAAAAGGGAAAAAATCCCGCATAATGTTTTAAATGCAAAGCAACACGCCCGTGAGAGTGACATTGTTGCAGAAGCCGGGCGTCCCGGAGCCGTTACCGTTGCAACCAATATGGCCGGCCGGGGTACCGATATCAAATTGACACCCGAAGTGAAAGAAAAGGGCGGGCTTGCAATCCTGGGAACAGAGCGGCATGAAAGCCGCCGGATTGACCTTCAATTGCGCGGACGTGCAGGCCGCCAGGGTGACCCGGGCGAATCACAGTTCTTTGTTTCACTTGAAGATGAACTGATGGCGCTCTTCGGCGGCTCAGACAGAATTGCCGGCATCATGGATAAGTTGAATTTTGAAGAAGGCGAGGTGATACAACATCCATGGGTGACCAAGTCGCTTGAAAGAGCTCAGAAAAAAGTTGAACAAAATAATTTCAGTATCCGGAAAAGGCAGCTCGAATATGATGATGTTCTGAATAACCAGAGAAAGGTTGTCTACTCGAGGAGAAAGCATGCACTGTCGGGAGATCAGCTGCAAAGTGATATTTTTGACATGCTGGAGGATTTGATTGAAAATGTGGTGTATACCTATTATCCGGATGGAGAATATGAGCAGCTTCGGGATGATATACTGAGGCATCTGGCTGTTGAAATTGAGATCGACCGGGATAAATGGGCTGTACTGAATGAAGATGGGTTAATTGACCTTATTATTGAGAGAGCGTACGAAGTTTACCGGCAAAAAGAACGCCTTATTGCCGAGCCTTTGTACAGAGTGGTGAAACAGATTGATGAAGCGGACTCTGAAAAAAAACCCGATAGGGTTTATATCATTTTCACGGATGGAATCAGAAGAATGAGAGTTGTGGTTGATGTTCAAAAAGCATTGAAAAATGAAGGCCGGGAAGTGGCAAGGGCGCTCGAAAGATCAGCTATTCTCTCCACAATTGATGAGAAATGGATGGAACACCTGCGGGAACTTGATTCGGTAAAAGAGGGTATTGGGTTGAGGTCATTCGGCCAGAAAGATCCGCTTCTCGAGTATAAGAGGGAAGCATTCGAAATGTTTAGATCGCTCATCGATGATATCAACAGGGAGACAATATCTTTAATCTGGAAAGCAGTTCCTGAAATCCAGGCTGATGCAGGTAAATTGCAGCAGGCTCAGAAAGCAAAGTCTCGCTTTGACCTGAACAGTGCCAAAACACAACATGCCGATTCAACCAATATGGGCTTCAGGGGCAGCCCCGAAGCAATGGAAAAAGCCCGGCAGCAACAGGCCCAGGCTGCAAGTGGCAATTCAAAAAAACAGCCGGTGGTTGTTGCCGATGAACCCGGACGAAATGATTATGTTAAAGTTCAAAACATGTCGACAGGCGAAGTGAAAGAAATCAAGTGGAAATATGCAAAAAAAATGGTCGATGAAGAAGGATGGGTTGTTGTTGAAAAATAGTACAAATTAAACAGGTGTGATCAATGGAAGTCCTCGGTATTGATATCGGGAGTTACGGGATTAAAGGCTGTATCGTTGATACCGAAGCTGGAAAAATAATTTCCAAGAGAAAAAAGACAGCCCCGCTCGAAGATACCTCACCGCACAAAATATTATCACAGCTTCACGATTTTGTTGTAAAAAAATTCAAGTGGAAAGGCCGGGTGGGATGTGCTTTTCCTGCGCCTGTTATCAAGGGTATTGTCGTGTCTACACGTCGAATCAACGATTCCTGGGTAGATGCGGATGCTCAGCATCTCTTTTCCGAAATTACCGAAAATCCATGTACTGTTATAAACGATACGGACGCCAGTGGGATAGCGGAAATGGAATTTGGAGCAGGAAATGGGCAAAAGGGTACGGTCATTATGCTAACGGTGGGAACAGGTATTGGATCATCGATTTTTATAGATGGCAAATTGATGCCGAATACAGAGATCGGATTGATCGAAATAAGAGGCATTACTGCGGAAGAAAGAGCATCGAACCGGTCGAGGAAGGAAGAAGGGTTACGAAAAAAAACCTGGGCGAAGCGAATGAATTTCGTACTCGAAGCCTATGAAAATATATTCCACCCTAATCTTTTCATAATAGGCGGACAGATGAGCCGTAAATCGGATAAAACTTTTCCATATATCAAAATCAAAACCCCTTTCAAAGCCGCAGCTTTTGAAAATGAGGCCAGCATAGTCGGAGCCGCAATTTGTGCTGCAAATAACCACTTTGAAGGATTTGAATAGAAACGGAGTACTCTGACCCTGTAGCGGATCCCCCTGTTTCCAGATTGAATTGAAGAAAACTATAGATGGACACCAGCTTTGAATAAGAAGATTCCTCCATTCACCCGACAGAAGAAAACCTTGCCCATGTACAATTATTGACTGCCGGGTTCAGTCGGTACCACGTCCGTCTCCTGACCGAAGTCCCGGGCTTGATAATAACCACGGTTATTAAATTAAAACGGGACGAAGTGAAAGGATCTCCTTAATTATGGCATTAATCCATCCAAAGCAAAGCTAATCCAGGGATTGACAATTGACAACTGCCTACTGCCTATCGGCCTACCTTCCAAAATCATCCTGCACCCTGACAATATCCTCTTCATCTGATGGGTCGGACGCGTCGGTGTGCTTCCAGATTTCTGCTACAACTCCCCAACCCTCCAAACCAACCAGGCGGTGCCTCTCTCCTTGTTCAAGCTCAACGATATCACCCGGTTTTAATATTTGAAGATCTCTTTCAGCGTCAGTATTGCTTTTAATAACTCCGGCAGAACCGTCAATTAGTTTCCATATTTCAGAACGGCGGTGATGATATTGCCAGGAGAGCCTTTTCCCAGGCTCTACAACCAGGATCTTCGGGCTGAGTTTCGTAAAACCTTTAAATTCGAAACTGTCAAGTTCATTGAAAAAATGCCCTATAAATTCAATTGCCTGTGATTCACTGATCAAAAAAAATCCACCCCATGGCCGCTCAAAATCACTTCCTGTAATTTTGAAATCCATCTTTTTGATGGCATTCGAGATGGTTGTCCTTACCTGTTTCTTCGTTAAGCCGTTCTTCAAATTAAACATTATGATTTTTTTTTGTACTCATAGTTTTTTTCAAAATATACAAACTAAAGGGTAAAATTGATCCCGTAATTTATCCTATTGATTAAAAGGCCAAATCTGTATTTTTAGCTTTTCTTAACAGTAAAAGAAATACCGCTTTTTAAATGGATATAATCTGGATCAGTTTTGCTTTTTTGCTGGGCTTTTTGGTTTCAAGAGTCAAACTGCCTCCGCTTGTCGGTTATCTTATTGCCGGCTTGATTCTTTCTGTTTTTGGCTATAAAGCAGGGGAGATGCTGCATGAAATTGCCCATTTTGGTGTTTTGTTTCTGCTGTTTACGGTAGGCCTGCATATCAGGGTCAAGAATATAGTCCGCTCTGATGTGGTTGGTGTGGGGCTTTCACATCTGGTTATTTCTGTAGTACTATTTTACCCCGTTTGCCTATGGTTTGGTTATGAGACAAACGCCGCTTTGATTATTGCTCTTGTTCTCGGTTTTTCGAGTACGGTTTTGGCTGCCAAAAATCTTGAAAACAGAAATGAGCTGGGAGCACTGTATGGACGAATTGCCATTGGCATTTTAATCATCCAGGATCTGGTTGCTATCGCCATTATAGCCCTTACCGGGGGTGGAGCCCCGGACTACTGGACTTTCCTGGTACTGCTGATTCCTGTAATCCGTCCCCTTTTGAAAAAATTGTTGCAATTGATTCATGAAGAAGAGTTACTTCTTTTGATGGCACTGGCACTGGCAATCGGCGGCGCAAGTTTATTTGAGGTACTCAATTTATCGGGAGAGCTTGGAGCTTTGGTTTTTGGAATGCTTCTCGCATCGGATGAAAAAGCCGATATGCTGGGAAAAAAGCTTTGGGGCATTAAAGAGGCATTTTTGATCGGCTTTTTTCTTGAAGTCGGGCTGACAGGATTTCCTGAACCGGATGCTTATATATTTCTCATATTCCTCATTTTTATGCTGCCCCTGAAATCACTGTTGTTTTATCTGCTTTTCATGCTTTTCAGACTGAGGGCAAGAACTTCATATTTATCGACAATTTCACTCTCCGCATATAGTGAATTTACACTTATTGCAGGGGCTGTGGCTGAAGCGAACGGTTATCTGCCGGAAAGCACAATTGTTCTTTTTGGACTGCTGACTGCAATTTCATTTGCAATTAATGCACCCTTTTTTATCAAGGAAGAATCGCTTTGGAAAAAGCTTGAACCTTACCTTATCCGACTTGAAAGAGATGTTAAACACAGGGATAAAGATTCAATCTCGCTTGGTTCGGCAGAGTACCTGATCATTGGTATGGGAAATGCGGGACAGTCGGCTTACGATTCACTTAAAGCGGTTGACGCAAAGGTTGTTGGAATGGATATTGACCCTGATCGTATTGAGAGGAATTTAAAAAAGGGAAGGCGCGTTGTTTATGGTGATATACAGGATACGGAATTATGGGCAAATTCAGATATCAGTAACCTTAAGGCTGTGATGATTGCCATGGGTAACCTTCAGGCCAAGTTGAATGCAATCAAGATGTTTAGGAATATAGGCTTTACCGGATCCATAAACGTTATTACCATGCGGGAAGATGAGGCTATTGCTATGGATGAGGCCGGGGCAAACCCCGTCTCCATACCAATCAAAGAAGCAGGACAGAGGCTGGCCGATATGAGCTTAAGTAAAACCGGGCAATTGGAAACAAAAGCGCACGACTGATGTCAATTTTGCAGAATTAATATTAATCAATGCATCTATTGAATTAACTATTTTATTTAATGAGTAAATTAATGCCTGATCTCAAAAATGATCTTTTCTTACGAGCACTAAAAGGTGAAAAAGTTGAGCGTCCTCCTGTCTGGATGATGAGACAGGCCGGAAGGTATTTGCCTCAGTACATGAAGCTCAGGGAAAAATATTCGTTTTTCGAGCGGATACGCACACCGGAACTGGCGTGTGAAATTACACTGCAGCCAGTTGATGAACTGGAGCCTGATGCCGCAATAATATTTTCGGATATACTGACGGTGCCTGAAGCGTTGGGCATAGATGTGCAAATGATTCCGGGAAAAGGCCCGGTGATGGGTAATCCCATTCAATCGGAAACAGATGCATTCTCAATTCTGGCTGAGGATATTCCCGGCAAACTGCAATACGTGATGGATGCAATTAAGCTGACCCGCAGCGAATTGAACGGCCGGGTGCCCCTTATCGGTTTTGCAGGTGCACCCTGGACCCTTTTCTGTTACATGGTTCAGGGCGAAGGCTCTAAGAATTTTGAAAAGGCCAAGGCGTTTCTTTACCAAAACCCGGATGCTTCAAGGCATTTACTAAAAGAGCTGACAAGGGCCACAATCGAATACCTGCAGGCACAGGTAAAAGCCGGTGCTCAGGCAGTTCAGGTTTTTGATTCCTGGGCGGGCCTTCTAAGCCCTGAAGATTTTAACGAATGGGCAATGCCCTCTATATCCGAGATTTGCGGATCTGTTAAAGAAGTTCCGGTTATTCTGTTTGCCAAGGGAGCATGGTACGCACTCGAGAGACTCGCTCAGCGAAATGTTGCCGATGCACTCGGGCTCGACTGGACCATCACACCTGAATATGCAAGAGAAGCCACAAGAGATTCAGTGGTTTTACAGGGTAACTTTGATCCTTCAGGATTATATGCCCCTCCCGCCGAAATTGAAAAGCGGGTCAATAGAATGATAGACCGGTTTGGAGTTGAAAAATATATCGTAAACCTTGGACACGGAATCTTGCCCGACATCCCCGTTGAACACGCTCGGGCATTTATCAAGGCGGTGAAAAATTATAGAAGTAGGTAACGGAGAATTAGAATCGCAGATTAACCTGATTACGCGGGTTACACGGATTTTTTATAGCAAGACCGCCGGGCGTGCGAGCGGAGTGAGCTCCCCGTCGCGTCGGGGGTCGTGCCTCACGTTTTGAATCGCGGATTTAGCTGATTGCACGGTTTACGCGGATTTTTGATGGGCACCAGTTGTGAACCATGAGGTCCCTCCATTCTGTCCCGGTTTAAATATATTCCCAATATCCGCAAGTCATCGGATGACTTGTTGATTTCTAAGTACTTAAATAAATCTTTACCTGCGAGTCCCGAATGCTTTCGGGATGACTTATTTAATTTAAAATCAATCCTTTATAATTACTCTTGCGGATTTTAGGTATATTGCCCCTTTCTAAAACAGAAGCTGGTACGCCGGTCAGAACCGCGTACGTCTCCTGACTGATGGCAGGTGCCTTTTTTAGAAGTGGGCGGTGTAACCAACACCGCGATTTTCTTTTCTCGCAGATTTACGCTGAGTCATTCGCCGAGTTTCGCAGAAGTAGGATCTCAATCGGAAGAACGGTGATCATCCTTCGTTAACCTTAGCCTACTTTGGGTTTTATGGTAAAGAAGTCATCGGATGAGTTTTTTCGAAAAAGCATGCATTTTTGTATGCTTGTGAAGATTCAGGGTTGACTCATCCGTCAAATGCCGGACACGGTCCGATGACTTGACCGACACTTAATCGCTGACACGATGCTACTTCTCTCCCCCCGGAGCTTCAGCTTCCACATCTTCGCGTTGGATACTTCGCGGGTCGGCGTTTTTTACGTATGTATTGATCCATTCTGTCTGTTCGTATAACATGTGTAAAACCGATTCCCGGGCACTGTAACCGTGGCTTTCGCTAGGCAGCATGACCAGCTTAGCCGTCCCGCCGAGGCCGCTGACTGCCGCATACATCCGCTCGCTTTGCATAGGGAAGGTTCCCGAGTTATTGTCATCGATTCCGTGAATCATGAGCAAAGGTTCATCAATTTTGTCGGCATGCATAAAAGGCGACATTTCATAATAGATATGCGGTGCATCCCAGTAGGTACGTTCTTCACGCTGAAATCCGAATGGGGTAAGCGTCCGGTTATAGGCACCGCTCCTGGCAACTCCGGCCCTGAAAATATCAGAATGGGCAAGAAGGTTTGCCGTCATGAAAGCTCCGTAACTGTGTCCGCCGATTGCCATACGGTCGGTATCGCCAACTCCCCGCCTGCGCATCTCATCGGCAACAGCCTGGGCACTTGAAACGAGCTGTTCAACAAATGTGTCATTTGGTTCTTCATCTCCTTCACCGATTACAGGCATGGCGGCACCCTCAATCACTGCATATCCTTCAAGAAGGGCAAAGTGAGGGCCCCAATAACTGATTCGGGCAAACCGGTATGGCGAATCTGACATTTGTCCGGCTGCATCTGCACTGCGAAACTCACGCGGGTACGCCCAGACCACGGTAGGAAGCGGCCCGTCTTTCTCTTTGTCATAACCCGGCGGCAGGTAAAGTGTAGCTGATAATTGAACGCCATCAGCCCGTTCATATTGAATCAGTTCTTTTTGAACGTCTTTCAATTCCGGTGTCGGATGCTCGAAAAAGGTCAGTTGTTCCAGATCTCCGCTATTCAGGTCACGGATATAGTAGTTCGGCTGAACATCCACCTGTTCTCTTCTCGTGATTAACCTCATTCCTTCTTCGTCCATAACCGAAACAACAAATTCGTAAACGGGTGCTTCCGAACGCCACAACTCTGTAGCTTCTTTTGTATTGAGATCAAACTTGCGGATAAAAGGCCGGTTGCCTTCAGGTGAGGCGCCACTGCCGGTAAGCAGCAGTGAATTGCCGCTATCAACAGTGTGCAACACCCACGTACCGAATTTGGATCTTGTAAATTCGGGTGATCCGGGATCAGAATATCTGTCTTCCGTATTCAGGTCAAAAACCAATTCCGGTGCCGGATTTGCAGCATCGGGATTAACCTTCCATGTTTTTCGGTTCCGGTTACTCCACCAGTATTCATTTACAAGTGCAAAGTTATCCTCACTCCATAGTATACCTGCATACCGGTACTCGAGATCAATAATTTTCTTCGGTTCCTGTTTAAATGGTGCTTTCATTGTAAAAACCCTGTCGCGTTTGTCAACATCTTTTGAGGGGTCGCCGCCATCGAGAGCCTCAACCCAACTGAGGGTGGCTGCGGCATCATTTCGCCAGCTTACGGATCGGGGGCCTTCGGTTGTTGCAGAAAATCCGATCGGTACCTGTTCGGCAAGAGGGATATCGGCAAAGTGATGGACAAGTTTTCCGTTTTTATCAAGGATTTTGATTTTCAATGGAAAACGGTATGCGGGCACCAGGTAAGAGTAAGGCTTTTGAATGGTTTGTGTCAGAATATAGTTGCCGTCGGGTGATGTGCCTACCGACCTGTAAATTGCCTGAGGGGCAATCTCTTTTTTATTTCCTTTCAGGTCAAATGAAACCAGTTTCGATGTAAAGTAGTAATCAAAAAGATCCTCATCGTGTTTGTTTTCAAGCAGGTCCTGGTATGTTCTCGCCGGGCTTGCCTTTCCTTTGCTTTCCTGTATCACAGGCCCGTCGGGAACTATGCTTTCCTCGGGAGCTTCGCCTCGCGATTCGTCAATGACCTGAACCAGCAGGGATTTTCCGTCTGCCCTCCACTCGTAAGCCGAGCCATAAGTATTATTGACGACCGGATCCGTAACGCGTGTGGCTTTTCCGGAGCTGCCGTCTGCCGTCCAAAGCTCAATGCCATTTTCTCTTGTCAGGAGAAATGCAAAATACTTCCCGTCGGGCGACCAGCTCACATTCGAAATTTTTGGATTATTGGGTAAACCGGTTACCTCTGTATCGTTGCCGGTTTCGATATTCCTGATTGTAAGGCCAATGCTGAAACGTGTTGTGCTCGGGCCATTGGTTTTCGGATTGATACGAACTCCTGCCAGCCTGAGTTCGGGCTGTGAAACTTCTTCGATAGATGGCAGCCCGGGTTGATCCTGCATCAGCATTAACGTTCTGTCGGGTGAAAGGCTGACCGATGGTGTTCGATCGCCATCAACCAGGTTGATCATTGCCTGTGATGGCATTTTGTATCCGTCCTGGGCGTAAGAAAACTGAATGGCCAGGATGAACAGTAAGGGGATTGCTAAAAATTTGAAGAGTTGATTTCCTGTTTTCATAAGATTCAATAGGTGGGTTACTTGTTCAACTGTTTATATAGATACGTAATTAAATCAAAATAAATATAACTAACCAGTACGTATTGGTAAAACTTTGTGAAGGGTGTGTCTCCGGCTAACTGTGAACCACCTGAATTATGGCTTCTGCCAGGGAAACAATCATATCACAAATTTGTAACGTTTTGCAAGTTCATTTTCAAATTGAAAATGATTTCTTTAAAATCCATTTGTAAATGGGGAATGTGTAATAATTTTAGTTGGAATCATTAAATTTGAGATAGAACTTGCGGATATAATGAGGTACGTATTTACAATTCCGGGTTGAGTTTTTTAACCACTTCAACGACCGGCCGGGCCGAAGGCCGTTGACGGGCGTTCCGGGTGAGGGCGATTTCAGGCTTGCCGGTCAAATCATAATTCCAGATTAACCGGAAAAGTGATTTATTCTAGTGTCATGTCAAGGATAAGATGACGGAAAAACCCGCAAAGTTTCCTTTCTGAAATGGCATTAAAGTAATAAAATAGCAGCAATATTGAGATTAAACTTTGCGGGTTTACGGTTGACATGACACTAGAGAGATTTAGTACGAACTATTTGGGCTGCTTCGTGGTAATAACGGCAGTTTGCTTCCACGAAGTTACGAAGACCCAAAGGTTCACAAAGGGTCAGGAAATAAACTTTAATACTCATTTCAGGAATGTTTTTTGTAGCTTGGGCAAGTTTATAAATTCTACTTTCACTTTTAGGCGTAATAATGGCTGATTTGAGAAGAGAACTTGGTTTTTGGGACGCTCTGACCATCGGGGCCGGAACAATGATCGGCGCAGGAATTTTTTTGCTTGCCGGGGTTGCGCTGGAACTGACGGGGCCGGCGGCTATCTTTGCATACCTGATTTCGGGGGTGATCTGCATCATTACAGCGTCAAGTGCTGCAGAACTGGCAACGGGAATGCCAACGTCGGGCGGTGACTATTTTTTTGTATCGCGTTCACTTGGCCCTGCCTTCGGAGCGATTTCAGGTGTCGGCATCTGGCTGAGCCTGACCTTTGCCATTGCTTTTTATCTTTTTGGGCTGGGTGAATATTTATCCCAGTTTTTACCGGTTTCAGCATTTTGGGGAGCATTTGCAGGCGGATTGCTCCTAGTAATCCTGAATGTAGTAGGCGCAAAAGAATCGGGCCGGCTGCAAGTGGTAATTGTACTCACCCTGTTTGCGATTCTGGGAGGATTCAGCCTTTTTGGCGTTTTCAATATAGAACCTGACAATTTCACTCCTTTTTTTCCTTTTGGAACTGAGCCGATTTTAGGAACCACAGCTCTTGTTTTCGTTTCATTTCTTGGATTTGTAAAAATTGCCGCTGTTGCTGAGGAGATAAAAGATCCTGATAAGAATTTACCGAGAGCACTTATTGGCTCCGTGGCACTTGTTACGGTTCTCTACATGGTTATCCTGCTGGTTATTGCCGGCATTTTCACTCAGTCAACCATTGTTGAAGTCCGTGATCCGCTGACTACCGCTGCACGTCAGATGTTAGGTGGAGTTGGAGGTGTTGCCATCATATTTGCGGGCCTTCTTGCAACATTATCCTCGGCCAATGCAAGTATCATGGCATCCTCAAGGATCAACCTCGCTATGGCGCGAGACCGGATGGTTCCCAATTGGCTGAGTGCCATTCATAAAAAATTGCTTACACCCTATAGGGCGATCCTGGTTACCGGTATTCTTGCCCTGTTTTTTTTGTTAATCGACAGCCTTGAAAATCTGGCAAAAATTGCAAGTGTATTGCAGCTATACAGCTATGCAGCATTAAATATCGGATGTATTGTATTGAGGGCGGCAAATCCCGACTGGTATAAGCCTGCCTATCGCACTCCCGGTAATCCTCTCGCACAGGTGATAGCAGCTATCGGTTGCCTTGCGATTGTCGTCTATTCCGGGACGTTCGCACAAATCGCAGTGGTTGTTTTAATCATTGCAAGCCTGGTATGGTATGTGGTATGGGGAAGAAACAGGGTTTCGATCGATCATGCAATTCCCAATTTCAGGGAGCAATGGGATAAGCACGGGTTGAAAGTTTTCTGGCTGCCAACCGAAAAACGTGCCCGGGAAAAAATTGAAAAAGAACTTCCTCTCAGACGCAGGCTGAATTCCGAAAATCCAAGGCATATTATGACAGCGCTCGCCAATCCTGCATACGAGGGAAACCTCTTGCGACTGGCTCAATACATGGCAACTGGAAAGAACAAAGGCGGTAAAGTGACAGGGATACACATTCTGCAAGTGCCTTTACAAACACCCATATCAACCATCCGGCAAAGGATGGAAGAAAGGCCATCGGTACAGAAACATATTGATGAAATATCAGAAAAATCGAAGGATGTGTCGAAACCTGAAAATAAAGCACTCCAAAAAACCCGTTTTGAATCGGTATCTGAAGCGGCTCATGATGTTTTTGGTGCTCTCATATCCGAAACCCGCGAGAGAGACGCAGATATGCTGCTGATGGGATGGCAGGGCGGATTTAATGTAGGAAGAATTTATAAAACTCCTGTGCAGAGAATTATTAAAGGTCTTAAGGCAGACCTTGGTGTATTGAAAAGCCGGGGTTTAAATGAAATTAAATCCGTGCTGATTCCATGGGGCGGGGGCCTTCACGCACAATTGGGCTTGGAACTTGGTGCCAGGGTAGCCCGCGCATCATCGGCAAAACTTAAAATTCTCCGGCTTGTGAAGCCGGGCGTTTCTGTTGAAGAGGAAAAGGTGTCTCTTAAGGAAGCCATTCAAATTATTATAGAGGATACCGGAAACGTTGAAATAGAAGTAAGGAAGGCAACGGATGTAAGCTCGGGCATAACGGATGAATTCAATGATCATGACCACGACCTGGTAATTATCGGTGCCTCTCACGAATGGAGTATCAAAAACGTCCTGTTCGGAACCATACCTGATGTTGTAGCCGATCAGGCACCCTGCTCTGTGTTGATGGTTCGCAGGTTTGTTCCCGATGACTGGACTATTAAAGCCGGCGAGGGATTAAAGCGTCTAAAAGAACAATTGGGAATGAATACTTCTCCGGATACCGGTGATGACAGGTGACTTTTGCAGAAACTATTCATTTTTTATTGAATATCCGGAATTGCCGGGTTCTGATGTTATTCAAAATTAATACTTACGAAATTCTGTTAACATGTAAAGTCATGAATCTTTCGTTATTATCTGTATATATTGAATCATGCATTTTTTACTCATCAATTTTTAATCCCAGATTTTGATCTATGACACCACTTCCGGAGAACGAACTTGAAGCACTTAAAAATGCTGCAAAAGAGGTGTTAAACAAAAACTGGACCGGTACTTTCACAAAACCGACAGCAAAACTTTATCCTCATCAGTGGTCATGGGATTCCTGCTTTATTGCCATCGGTTATTCACATTATGATCAGAAAAAGGCGGAAAAGGAGATTTTAAACCTGCTGGATGCTCAATGGAAGAACGGGATGATTCCGCACATTGTGTTTGATGAATCGGAGCTGGACGGATATTATTTTCCCGGCCCTGATTTCTGGCAGGTAGATAAATCACCCAATGCACCAGGGCATTTGCCCTGCTCGGGAATTTGTCAGCCTCCGGTTCATGCAAGCGCTGTACTTCATATTTTGGACCATGCCCCGGATAAAAAGCGGGCTTTGGATTTTGCAGGTTCCATATACGAAAAACTTGCAAAATGGCACCGGTATCTTTATGAAGAAAGAGATCCTGAAAATATTGGTTTGGCATATATCAGGCATCCCTGGGAGTCGGGACAGGACAATTCGCCTGTTTGGGATCCGGTTTTAAATAATATTGATTTGAAACCGGAAATGGTTCCTTCCTACGAAAGAAAAGACCTCTCACATGTAGATGCCGCAGAAAGGCCTACGGATGATGATTATGACCGCTATGTTTACCTTGTGGACCTGTTCCGTAAATGCTCTTATGATGAGGAGGAGATTCGCAAAAACGGCTGTCCGTTTATGGTGGAAGATGTTCTTTTCAATACAATATTGTGTCAGGCAACAAATGATCTGGCAGAGATAGCCAAAAGGACCGGGAATGATCCGCGTCCCTGGAAAGAGCTGGCCAAAAAAACAGCCGAAGCCGTCAACTGGAAATTGTGGGATGAGAACAACGGCATTTATGTCGATTTTGACATGAAGGGGAACCGGCAAATTCCCGAGAGGGTTCTCTCAGGGTTTCTGCCTTTGTATGCAGGTATACCGGTTAATTCAAAGGCTGAGCAACTTTTCAATTACCTGAATACGCACTGTTTTTGCCGGCTTGACGACACCTGTTTTGCAGCACCTACCTTCGACCGCAGCAGGCCCGATTATTCCTCAAGCAAATACTGGCGCGGGCCAATCTGGATAAACCTGAACTGGATGCTCTGCATCGGCCTTTCCCGGTACGGTTATGATTTATATACCGAACGAATTATGGAATCCATTATAAAACTGCCAACGATGAGTGGCTTTTATGAATATTTTGATCCCGATTCGGGACAAGGATATGGCTCCACTGACTTCTCATGGACGGCCGCCTTGCTGCTGGATGTGTTGTATCACAGAAATGGTTTTTGAATCGCGGATTCAAGACCGCCGGGCGTGCGAACAACGTGAGCTCCCCGTCGTGTCAAGGTGCGTGCATCGATTTTTGAATCACGGATTCGATTGATTTATCGGATTACACGGATTTGTAAAAAAAGTAGGGAGTATTTAGTAGGTAGCTGGAAATGGATCTGAAACCGTGTCCGTCTTCTGACTCGGCCCATTGTCTATTAGCGGTAAAAAATCTGCGCAATCAGCGTGATCTGCGGGAGATAAAAAAGCCTGAAATCCCAAATTTTTTACAACTCTCACAAATCTCTGGTGACAAAACGTGAAATGAGCGGCAGATGATCGCTGATAAGAATCATGGATTCCCTGTCGAGAGGTTCGATAACCTTGGTACTGCCCTGCACCATTTCGCGGGCAAGGTTTTGATTTGGCAGAATATGGTCAATGCGCCAGAAGAGAGAATCGGATGGGTGCGAAAAACTACCGGTACCTTCAAGCGGATCGATGAAAACCGGTGGATTTTTACCGAGCAGACGGTTGAATTCCCTGCTTCCGGGAGTTGTATTGAGATCTCCGGTGATCAACATATTCCGTTCCGGGTTTATTTTGCTTAGTAATTTCAGATGGCTTCTAAGCAGTTCTATTTGTCCCAGGCGCCAGGCTTCATTGCGTTCCCCTCTTCCGGCCTTCAGGTGCAGGCCGGTTAGCGTAATGCCATAATCATCATTTACGAGTAAATCGGCAGTCCACATGCGATTATTCGTGAAGCTTTGCGAAGAAGGATTGCCATCTTCGTCTGTCTGGCCGATAATTGGGGTTTCTGCATGGGCATAGCTGTAAAAGATTCCCACAGGGATCCGGCTCATCATTACGACGTTCATATACCAATCCGGGCTTTCCAGTGCAGCAAAAACCCGGTATCCCATTTCAGGAAAATACTCTTCGGAGATTACTTGCAGGTAGCTGTCACTCTCCAGTTCCTGGAAAACCACTACGTCAGCATCCAGACTGCGAATTGCATCTGTCAAAAGCCGGCGACGCTCTTCCATGTTAACAGGCGGGTTATCCTCCCTGCTGTTATCCGTATACGGATTATCATATGCATCAACAAAATGTTCAATATTCCAGGTTACCACCGAAAGAGTGTCAGGCTTGTTGTTATACCAACGTGGGGTGGCAATCTCATTTTTGTATTCCTTAAAAGTATCTGAAATCCCTGCCTGCCGGTTTTGAGATGTGCAGTTTGAAATTAAAATGGCTAAGAGAAAAAGCATTAAAGCCTTTAATACCGATTTTTCAAATTGATATTGAGGATAAGATGTTTTTGTACCGGCTCCATTTATATTCATAGAAAATAAATTCAGGTTCTTAGTGATTGTTTTGGGAGGTTGGAGGTTACTGACGTTCAAAATGAATAACAACAGAAACTCATTTCTGACACTCAGTGAAGCAGAATTTTTTAATATATAAATTAAAATAAATGATAGATATAAAAATAATTAATTATCAATTATAAGTAAAAGATTTTACCATTTTACGGCATTAAGCCCGATTAGGGCCGGTGCTTTTTGGATTGTAATTATTGTTTGCCTTAAATATATACGGCCAAATGGGTTAGCCACCCTGTGCCTTTAACCAGTTACCATAATATCGAAAATATATGTCCAATTTTGAGCATTCCTTTTCTTTAATTGAAGGGTCATTTGAGGTTGAAGAAGCCAGGGAAGTATTAATGAGCCTGATCAGCAGAAAAATCGAATTTCATCACAAAAAAAATCTGCGCCATCAGGAAACAAACGGATTTCCTCATGAAGGTTCACTGAACAGGGTTAACGAGCTCAAGAAAATCCGTACTGAGATTCTCTCACATCTGAAGAAATTGAAAAAACAACAGGCAATTGTTTCTATCAAATCGGATGTATTCTTTTCTGTTGAAGAATGCTTTTTCCCGGATAACCAGGAAAAATAAGCAAGCAACCCTGAGATAAAACTTTGCGGGTTTACAGTTGACACAACAATAGTGTTTAAGACTTAATAAAAAAATCAGGTGAATGAACTGTTTCGGAATGAGCGCAAAATTTTTCAACTGGAAATAAAATTGCTCAAATTTTAGCTCTGGCTTCAAATCTTTTCTCGCCCGTTATCCTGAATGAATAAATCAAATCCGGTATTATATAGACTCTTTTTCTGGTCCGGCTTTAGTGGTCACATTTAATTTAATCCTGCCAGTCCGTTTGAACTATCTTATATTATTGGCAAAAAATTTTGAACCTGTAACTATTTTTTGATTGAACGGATTGAAATCGGCAGATTTCCATTTTGCAGACTGGATCCTGCTTATCATCTATTTCCTGCTGCTAATCTGGCTGAGCTGGAAAAAGGAATGGCAGGAGAGTGATGAGACACAATTTCTGTTAAGCGGACGCAAAGTGACGTTGCCGGCCTTTGTAGCCACTCTTGTATCCACTTGGTATGGTGGCATTCTGGGTGTCGGCGAGTACAGCTACCAGTTTGGGGTCTCCATGTGGCTGATTCTGGGTATTCCTTTTTATATTTTTTCGGCACTTTTTGCCATTTTGCTTGCCGGCAAAATCCGCATGAACCGTGCCCTTACTATTCCCGAAGCAATCAGTCGCAGGTACGGGGAGGCAGCCGGCCGGCTGAGTGCCCTGCCCGTTTTTATTTTGGTAAGTCCGGCACCATACATTCTGATGCTTGGCCTCCTTTTTCAGTTCCTCGCCGGAGGAACGGCACCCTTTCTGCTGTACGCCGGCCTGGTGGCCCTCTTTTCGGTTTTATACGTCTCAGTAGGTGGATTCGGTGCCGTATTACGAACCGATTTCCTCCAGGTGATCTTGATGTTTTCAGGATTTGCAATTTTGCTCTTCTATGCAATCGCCGAATACGGCGGTATTTCCCTGCTTTGGCGAAATGTACCTGAAAGTTATCGCGATATTACCGGCGGACAAAGCTGGCAGTACATAATGGTATGGTTTTTCATTGCACTCTGGACATTTGTGGATCCCAGTTTCCATCAGCGTGCAGCGGCGGCCGAATCACCTGCAACGGCACGAAAAGGGATTTTTATTTCCATTTTATTTTGGTCGGTATTTGACTTTATGACGGCTTTTGCAGGAATGTACGGCTGGGCTATTCTTGGGCCTGATCTCGCGGAGCCCATACTGGTTTACCCGATACTTGCCGATGCTCTACTCCCAATGGGCATTAAAGGCCTTTTCTTTGTCGCTTTGTTTGCGATTATCATGTCTACTCTCGACAGCTACCTGTTTCTGTCGGGACAGACCCTGGGCCGGGATTTTTTGTCAAAATTTTATCCGGAACTGTCGCCCAACCTGGTTACCAGAATTAGCATACTTATTTCTTCGATTATTGGAATTGTACTTATAATAGTCTATCCAAGCGTAATAGATCTCTGGTATGTGATCGGGTCCGTTTTTATACCTGGCCTTCTTGGCCCGGTTTTGGGAATTTATATTCCACTTTTCAGGATGAAGCCGGCATTTGCAATCGCTTCAATTGCCGGCTGCACGATAGTTTCGGGTGGCTGGCTTCTTATGGGAACCTTGTCAACCGGGGAACTGTATGATTACACTTTTATGGGGATTGAACCATTTTATCCCGGTTTGTTGCTGGCAGTGGTTCTTTGGGTAATCGGCAAATTTATTTGGAATGGGCCATATGCTATTGAATCGCAGATTTGATGGATTACCCTGTTTTCGCGGATTGTTCTTCATGCATTTTTTATTTCTTGGTTACTTACCGGAAATAGCTAAGCCAGGCAGAATCGGATTCTCTTAAAAAAAACGAATAAAACACCGAATTCCAATTTGTAAATCCAGTGTAACCCACCCCTCAATCCCTTCCACGGGAGGGGAGGTTTTCCTTCCTGTACGTTCTCACTCTTGAAAGATTCTACATACCGTCATACTAATTGGCCCTTGGATATGTAATCACAAAAGCGCCTTCATACGCACTTCCGATTTTTTGTTGTGCTGCCCGGGCTTCGCCGTAACTGTTAAGAGGCCCGATCAGAATCCGGAATGTACTCTGAAACGGGGTGACCCATACGCTGTTAGCAGAATCCGGGATTTTTCCGGCGATATTGTCAATTGTTTCCTGGCGGAAATCAAGTGCTTTTTGCCGGTTGGGGATAGAGCGGATTTGAATGTATTGGCCATTCGGAACACTGGCAGTAACTTCGGAAACTGCAGCCTGCTCTGGCGCCGTATCTTGTTCAGGTTCAGGTTCAGGTTTGGGAACTTCAACCTTTTCCTTAGACTCTTCATCGCCTGAAGGTGGTTGGCCATCTTCTAAACGGTCTGAAGTTCTTGGATAAGTGATTACAAACGAGCCTTCAAACAGGCTGCCTGTTTCACGCTGGATTGCCCTGGCTTCAGCGGTGCTGGCAAACGGTCCGATCAAAACCCGGTGGGTATCCTGAAACGGCGTTATTATGACAAGGTTGTCGGCGTCGGAGAGGAGTCCGCGCACATTATTGGTTGCAAATCTCCTGTATATCAAAGCTTCTTCCCTGCCGGGGAGTGAACGGATTTGTATGTAATGTCCGTCTTCAACATCGGTTCTGATGTAGCTGTTTCTTTTTTCTTCCTGTTCCGCTTTTTTGCGTTCGGCTTCAGCTTCAGCAATTCTTCTTTTCTCTTCGATGGCGGATTTCATGTCGGCCAATAAAGAACGCTCCGTTAACGGGCCAAGATAGAAAACGGCAAATTCAGAAAGACGTTTTCTCTCTATTTTTTCAGGTTCACTATTTATTTTGGTTGCTGCCGGTAACTCAGTTTGCTGTTCTGATTCGGAAATGTCATTCTCATGTTCTTCTTCAACACTTGGTTGAGCAGCCTGAGCTTCTGTAAATGGCATCCCCGGATCCGGACGAGGTTTTTGCGTTTTTCCAAAATTAAACCGTATGCCTGTCTTCATGGCGGCATACTGATCCGATCCACCTTCATCAGAAAAGCCATCAACCAGGTCGGTTCCCAGGAAATAAAAATCATACTGTGCAAAAAGGTCAAACCATGGATTTATCATAAAAGAAATACCTGGGCCACCATTAAAACCGACTGCAAAATCATTGGTACTGAGGTCGGAGGTTTCTACACTGCTTAGAAAAATTCCCATGCCGGCTGAGAAATAAGGATGGATTATGCCGCCGGCATATTGGCCAAAGTTTAAAAGGTTATTTAGATCCCCCACACTTCTGAATGCAAAAGTTACAAAATCGTTTTCAAAACTCTGTAAAGATTCCTGGCTGTTTGCCAGCTTTCCGGCATGTATATTTGCTTCAATCGACCAGCGGGGCGACGTGTTGTAAAGCAAGCTACCCCCAAAAATATGACGGGTTGATGTGGAGACATCAAGATTGCCAAGAATAGTGCCGGTACCCGAAAATGAAGTGCCACTGAAAAGTGAAACACTGAACTTTCTTTGTTCATCGGCTTGACCCTTTACTTTTACCGTGGTTGTAAAGAGAAGAAGCACCAGAAGGGCAAAAATACCGCCTGTAAAACTACTCTTCATATAAATCCCGCTCTATCAGTTACATTTGAATGACGATAGCTCAATTATAGTAAAAAAGAGTGAGAGTTGTTTCTAAAAAAATTGAATCACGGATTAATATAATTACATGGATCATCCGGTTAAGGCAGGTGCCTGCAAAATCCGAGAAATCCAGGTAATCAGCCGAATCCGTGATTCAAAAAGTGATTGGAACTCGTTTCCGTTGGTCCAGACGCGACGAGGTGCTTCGCACGCCCGGCGGTCTTGGTTCAAAAATTCGGGCAATCCGTGTAATCAGCTTAATCCTTGATTCCATGCTTTTGTTTCACGCGAAGATCGGAAAGATCCGCAAATGGCGCGGTTTTTGATCATCCTACATTCTACCTGCTTTATTGCCTAAATCTGCTATTCCAACTCTATTCTTTCTTCTTACCCTTGAATGCTTCAAGAAAATCCATAGGTAATGGCAGCAGGGCAAATGTGGAATTTTCTTCGCTGATTTCCGTCATGGTTTGCAGGAACCGGAGCTGTAATGCAACGGGTGTTTTTTCAATCATTTCTCCGGCTTCAACAAGCTTTTTGGCAGCCTGGAATTCACCTTCGGCGTTAATGATTTTGGCTCGCCGGTCACGTTCGGTTTCAGCCTGCCGTGCCATAGCTCTTTTCATTGTCTCCGGAAGAATCACATCACGTACTTCAACGGAAACCACTTTGATTCCCCATGGATCGGTATGAGTGTCGATAATATCCTGGATCTTTTTGTTCACTTTATCCCTGTCGGCCAGTACTTCGTCCAGTTCAAACTGCCCAATCACACTTCGCAAGGTAGTTTGTGCGAGCATGGAGGTGGCAGCAATGTATCGCTCAACCTGGATAACTGCTTTTTCAGCATTGATTACCCTGAAAAAAGTGATGGCATCAACATTAACCGTTACATTGTCTTTGGTGATTGCTTCCTGCTTGTCAACATTGATGGTGAGCACCCTCAGGTCAACTCTTTCCATTTTATCAATAAAGGGAATCAGGACAATGAAACCGGGCCCTTTGGTTTTGTAAAACTTACCGAGCCTGAAGATGACCCCTCGTTCATATTCCCGCAGGATTTTAAACATCTGCGGTAAAAATATTGATAAAATAACTACGAGTGTAATTACCCAGATTAGCATATTTGTAAGTGCGCCTGAATCATTCATGTTGGTTTGGTTTATTTATTGGTTTTACCCTGACGGTTAATCCGTCAAAGTTTACAATTTCACATCTGTCACCTTCTTCAATAGAAACATCCGAAACAGCTTTCCAATACTCGCCCGAAAAACGAACTCTTCCGGGATTCCCGGATTCAATAGAGTCGATCACTTCAGCCGTTTCTCCCGGCATGGCTTCAAGCCCGGCGTGGTGTTTTCCGAACTGGGCTTTTATCCCTTCGATCATTATAAAAGCGAAAACAAGTACCGTTAAAATAGTGGCCGGTATCAGCCAGTACCATGATAATTGCATATCTTTCGGCAGATCCTGAAATAACATTAATGCTCCGAGAAAAAAAGCGACTGCCCCGCCGCTCAGTAATATGCCAAACGTCGGTGTAAACGCTTCAGCTATAAATAATATAACTGCAAGCGCGATTAATAGAAAACCTGCAATATTAATTGGCATTGCGGCTACACCGTACAACAAAAGTATCAGGCTGATAACACCTGCAACTCCGGGTACAATTGCACCCGGATTTGTAACCTCACCAACTATACCGTAAATAGCAATCAGTGTCAGAATCAGCATAACCTCAGGCCTCAGGATGAAACTGAAAAAAGTTTCGGCCAGGGTTTCATCAATTTCATTGATTGCGGCATTTTTGGTATTCAGGATTTCACCGTCGATTTCCATGCCATCTATCTGTTCAAGAAGATCGTCAAGATTTTCGGCTATCAGGTCAATGACGTTCAATTCAAGAGCTTCTTTTTCAGTGACAGCCGCGCCTTCGCTTACGGCTTTTTTGGCCCATTCCGAGTTTCTTCCGCGCCGCTCGGCAATACTTTCAATATAGCTTTCTGAATAATTAAAAATCTTCTTTTGGGCAACGGTATCCATTTCGGCACCTCCGCCCATCTGAACCGGAGATGCTGCACCGATGTTGGTAGCCGGTGCCATGGCGGCAATGTGAGCAGCCAGCGTAATGAACGTACCGGCACTGCCGGCATTAGCACCTTCGGGCGAAACATAAACTGCAATTGGTAAATCCGACCCGAGCATCATCTGAACGATATCCTGGGTGGAAGTTAAGAGTCCGCCGGGTGTATCGAGTTCAATAATGAGCATTTCGTCGCCATTCGTCTTGGCTGTTCGGATCCCGCGGCCGATATAAGAGGTTGTGGTGGGGCCGATTGTGCCCGATACCCGGATGAGGCTGACCGATGAGCGGGCAGCTTGTTCATCTTGCTGATTCCCGGTATCCTGATCTTGCAGAAATGAAAATCCGGATAGCAGCAGACCGCTGAATAAAATTATTATAGCTGTAATTTTTATTGAACTCATACTACTAAAATCAAAGAGGACTAACATCCGTTCCTTTCAACATCCTGAATTCCTTTCTCATTTACAATAAAATGCTCATATTTTTCTCAAATAAACTCGTTGAAATCCCTGTTTTTGTTCGCACCTTCCAAAGCTTCATGCAATTTGGAGTGCGGTTCTTCAGGTTCAAGGTGTATCGTGATGACGGCATCATGATCAAGCGAATCGATGAGTCTTCGTTCCAGGAGTGTGGCCTGGTCATGTGCTTCTTTCAGGCTGATATCTTTATCAAAGACCAAATGCAGCTCAACCCAGGTTGTTTGTCCGGATGTACGGTGGCGTAAATTGTGCCAGCTCCTGATTTTTCCGGGCAGCTTTTTTTCAAGTTCATTTCTAAGGGCATGGTCGATTTCCGGATGACGCGAATCCATGATACCGTCAATTGCGTATTTGAGCAGTTTGAATGCTTCAGAAATAATATAGGATGCCACAAGGAGGCTGACGACGATATCGAGAATGCTCCAGCCGGTCAGTTGAATCACAAACAGTGTGACAATCACACCGCCTGTAGTCCATACATCTGTGAGTACGTGTTTGCCGTTACTCACCGCCATCATATTCTTTTCATTCCGCCCAACTTTCAGTACATAGGTACCGAGAGCGAGGTTGATGATAGCAGCTGCTCCCATAACAACCATACCTGCCCCGATTTGAGTGATTTCAAAACCATATATATAGTTATCGATCGCTTTCCAGGCAATCGTGAGGCCGGCAAGGGTAATCACTGCACCTTCTACACCGATCGATAAAAATTCTATGCGTTCGTGACCGTAGAGGTGTTTGTCATCCGCCGGTTTTTTGCTCACCCTGAAGCCGTACACTACAAAAGCGACAGCCAGGACATGCACCACGGACTCGGCAGCATCAGCTAATGCAGTTGTTGAGCCGGTTATGAAATACCCCCCTGTTTTGATCATCAATGAAATAATTGAGACTACAAAACTGATAAGTAATGCTTTTTCGACCCGGTTCATATCCTAAAGATAAGCCTGAAGCATGTAATATTCATCAGAATTAAAATGATGGATGAATACAATAGGAATTGTCTTTATTTTTAGTGCGAATTTAAAAAACGAAAAACTTTTGCAAGACCTTTCACCAAAGTTCCTGGAGATTCTTAAGACAGTAGGAAAAGCAGCCGACTCCATCGGCCAAAGTGCTTATGTAATCGGAGGGTTTGTACGAGATTATTACCTGCTGCGCCTCTCGGAAGATGAAGTTACCGATATTGATTTTGTAACTGTCGGTTCGGGCATAAAACTGGCTCAAAAAGTGGCAGAGCTACTCGAAACCACAAAGGTTGCCGTTTTCAAACAGTTTGGCACAGCGCAGGTTAAATATGAAGATTTCGATCTTGAATTTGTGGGTGCCAGAAAGGAGAGTTACCGCCGCGATTCAAGAAAACCTATTATCGAAGATGGGAGCCTTGAGGATGACCAGATGCGCCGCGATCTTACCATCAACGCCCTCTCCTGGTCGCTGAACAGTGAATCGTTCGGTGTTCTTCACGATCCGTTTGGCGGTATCAGGGATTTAAAGAACCGGATTATCCGTACACCCATTGATCCAGAAAAAACATTTGATGACGATCCGCTTCGTATGATGAGAGCCATTCGTTTCGCCACCCAGCTTCATTTTTCAATCACCGATGAAACGTTTGAGGCTATCTGCGAGAAAGCCTCCAGGATTGAAATCATTTCAAAAGAACGAATCATCGAAGAGCTGAACAAAATTATAATGAGTGATAAGCCTTCACATGGTTTTGCCATGCTTTTTGAATCAGGGCTTCTGCAACATTTCTTTCCCGAAATGGCTGAATTGCACGGGGTGGATGTGATTGAAGGGGAAAAACATAAAGACAACTTCTGGCACACCCTCAAGGTGCTCGATAACGTCGCGGAAGTTTCCGATAACCTGTGGCTGAGGTGGGCTGCCGTAATGCATGACATCGCAAAACCGCCAACCAAGAGGTTCAAAAAGGGCGTGGGGTGGACCTTCCATGGTCACGATGCTCTGGGGGCAAAGTGGACTCCGAAAATTTTCAGGCGCCTTGCCCTGCCGCTGGATGAACGCATGCGGTATGTGAAAAAACTGGTAAGGCTCCACCTGAGGCCGATTGCCCTTGTATCGAAAGAGGTTTCGGACAGTGCGGTCCGACGGCTTATTTACGAAGCCGGAGATGATGTTGACGATCTTATGATTCTTTGCAGGGCGGATATCACCAGCAAAAATGAATATAAAGTGAAAAAGTTTCTGAATAATTTCGACAAGGTTGAAGAAAAAATCCGGGAAGTTGAAAAGAAAGACAAAATCAGAAACTGGAAGAATCCTGTAAGCGGTGATGAAATTATGGATGTCCTGAACCTCGAACCGGGGCCTCTTGTGGGGAAGGTGAAAGAGGATATCAAAGAAGCAATTATGGATGGCGAAATTCCCAATGATCATGATGCGGCTTTAAACTATATGCTTGAAAATAAAGACAAATACCTGGAGAGTGCCAAATGAGTGAAACATGGATTGCGTATTCGCATGCCAAGATCAATCTCGGGCTTCATATTCTTGAGAAACTTCCTACCGGGTATCACAAAATCGAAACCGGTTTCTGTTTTCTGGAATGGAAAGACCGCTTTGAAGTAAAGAAAGCCGGCGAATTCAGGCTTTCAATGCCGGAATCATCCGTTGAAACCGGCCCGGAGAACCTGGTCAGTAAAGCGTATGATGCATTTGAGACTTATGTGGGGCTTAGAAATCATTATTCATTTATAGTCAGAAAGTCGATACCGGCCGGGGCAGGTCTCGGCGGTGGTAGTAGCAATGCGGCCCTTACACTCAAGATCTTAAATAAGGTAGAGGAAGCCGGCCTTTCGGATGAGGACCTGATCGACCTGAGCCGTTCGCTTGGAGCTGATGTACCGCTCTTCATCAAAGGGAAAACCGGATTGGCAACCGGCCTTGGCCATGACATAGAACCACTGCCGATTCAGCCTGATACCTGGATTTTAACCGTCTATCCCGGTTTTGAATCCTCAACTGCAGAGGCGTATAAAAACTGTATGCCCAATCCTGATCCCGAAATTCCGCTCAGGGAAATTCTGCTTGATGAACCCGTTGAGGAGTGGCGGTATTTGCTTGTGAATGACCTTGAAGGCCCGGTCATTTCAACCAATGAACTTATTGGAAATATAAAAGATCAGCTTTACGAATTTGGGGCCGTGTACGCTTCCATGACGGGAAGCGGTTCCGCAATATATGGCCTTTTTGACCAGGATTTTGTTGCAATTAATGCCTATGAATCGTTTCATGAGCTTGGTTTTTTGGCCAATTTGTCAAGGCCGGGATTTGAGCCGGATCAGGGGATATACCATAAAGATTCATAAAAAACTACGAAAAAAGTGTGCCGATTTTTTAAATTCCGTTTTCTCAGTTATAATTGATCGCGTTCAACCACCAATTTAAATTTCAATATTTTTAAGATGCCGAGTAAAAAGAACAATGTTTCTCCACGAACAGGAATGGATATCGATTCTTTTAGAGAAGATATTAAGCAACACCTGCGCTATACTCTTGCAAAAGATAAATATTCATCTACCAATTGGGATAACTACCGCAGTGTAGTTCTATCTGTTATGGACCGCCTTCATGACCGGTGGATCGAAACACAGCAGCAGTACTATAAGAAAGACGTTAAAAGAACCTATTATCTTTCGATGGAGTACCTGATCGGGAGGCTTCTTGACAATATGCTGATTAACCTCGGGCTGCAGGATGTTGCAGCGGAAGCGATGGAGGAAGTCGGGCTGGATTACGATAAAGTGCGTGAAGCCGAGTGGGATGCAGGCCTTGGCAATGGCGGCCTCGGAAGGCTTGCCGCCTGCTTTCTGGATTCTATGGCAACCATCGGTATTCCCGCTATGGGTTATGGTATCCGGTATGATTACGGCATTTTTTATCAAAAAATTGAAAACGGGCACCAGATTGAAAAACCCGATTTATGGCTGCGATACGGAAATCCCTGGAGTGTGGTGCGTCCGAAAACCAAGTATGATATTCCATTTTACGGCCAATCGACTGCTTACAATGACGAGAACGGTGATATCCGGTTCAAATGGCATGATACACACGATGTACTTGCCATCGCCTATGATACCCCGATACCCGGTTTTAATAATAACATTGTGAATAACCTGCGCTTGTGGAAGGCGACATCTTCATCCGCAATTGACCTGAAGAGTTTTAACCAGGGCCAGTATATCGATGCCGTACGTGATACACAACTGAATGAAAACATTTCACGCGTTTTGTATCCGAATGACAAGGTATTTGTTGGACAGGAGCTGCGCCTGAAACAGGAGTTCTTTTTGGTGGCTGCTTCCATGAAAGACATTCTGCGCAGATTCAAAAAAATGCATGATGACTGGCGCAAACTGCCCGAAAAAGTGGCCATACAGTGTAACGACACCCATCCAAATCTTGCCATCCCGGAACTGATGCGTTTTCTGATTGATGAAGAAGGGCTGAATTGGGAACAGAGCTGGGATATTACGGTGAAGACCATGGCATATACCAACCACACACTGATGCCCGAGGCTCTTGAAAAATGGCCTGTTTCCCTGATGAGAAATTTGTTGCCGCGACACCTCCAGATAATTTATGAAATTAATCGGCGGTTTCTGCAAAAGGTACAGGCAAATATAGGCGAAGATCAAAACAAGATCAGCAGGCTTTCCATTGTGAGTGAAGGCGAAAATCCTGTGGTTCACATGGCCTCGCTCGGAATTGTCGGATCCCACAAAATCAATGGTGTGGCGGCACTTCATTCGGAGTTGATAAAGAAAACACTTTTCAGGGATTTTTATGAACAGTTTCCCGATCGTTTCACAAATAAAACGAACGGCATTACGCCCCGACGCTGGCTCAGGCAGTGTAACCGCGGGCTGGCAGACCTGATTTCTTCAAAGATCGGAGACGAGTGGATTACAGACCTGATGAAGATCAATAAGATTGAAAAATTTGCCGATGACAAGGATTTTGTTAAACAATTCGTAAAGGTTAAAAACAAAAACAAGAACCGCCTTGCCGAATATATTGAAGAAAATCAGGGCGTTGAAGTAAACACGGAATCCATATTCGATATCCAGATCAAACGGATTCATGAGTATAAGCGCCAGTTATTGGTCTGCCTGCATGCCATTACACTATATAACCGTATCAAGGAAAATCCCGAAATCGATATGGTTCCGCGCACAATCATTTTTGCCGGTAAAGCAGCTCCCGGCTATACCATGGCCAAGAAGCACATCAAGCTGATTTGCGATGTGGGTAAGAAAATAAACAATGACCCTGACGTAGGAGATAGACTGAAATGTGTATTCCTGGAAAATTATAGCGTTACACTTGCCGAAATGATGATTCCGGCCGCCAATCTTTCAGAACAGACATCGACTGCCGGAATGGAGGCCTCAGGCACAGGTAATATGAAGTTTGCGCTGAACGGTGCTCTGACAATCGGTACTTTCGACGGTGCCAATATTGAAATTTGTGAAGAAGTAAGTGAAGAAAATATTTTTATTTTCGGATTGCGGGTGGAAGATATAGATCGAATGCGGCATGAAGGTTACGATCCCTGGGAATATTACAACGGCAATGCCGAGCTGAAAAAAGCCATAGACCAGATTAAGGAGGGTTATTTCAATCCCGATGAACCGGAAATTTTTAACCCGATTATTGAGTCGCTGCTCCATAAAGGCGATTACTTTATGGTGCTGGCAGATTACGAGGATTATGTAAAAACCCAGGAAAAGGTGGAAGAACTTTTTAAAGACCAGAAAGAGTGGAACCGGAAAGCAATTCTGAATACGGCAAGGGTCGGTAAATTTTCATCCGACCGTACCATCCGGGATTATGCCGATGAGATCTGGGATATAGAGCCTGTTGAATTGTAACCTGATCATTTTAAACTCAGAAATCCTCACTCCATGTAAAAGAAACAAGGGTTTAGAGAGCTTGTATCGTAAAACAGGCAATCGTTTTTGATGGTTGTCAGTTGACTGTTGTTCAGCATGCCACGAACAACGAACCACAATCAACACGCAACGGATCAATGAACCCGGTACAAATCTGTTGCAAATACAAAATTGCGACTTGAACGTTTACGTTAAGTCAGGTTTCTGCCGGCATTGAATAATTGAGTTAACTTCAAAACCTACTCCCACTGTTCATTTAACTTATCGATGATTTGGCGGAATTCAGGCTTATTTCTCAACGGCCCGAGTTCATCTTCGAAATAGTAACGAAAGGACAGGTTGATCCACATGCTGAATTGATTAATTTCCTGAAAGCTGTTGATTGCGCGGTCGGGCTGACCGGTTGCAAGATATTCCATGCCTGTCCAAAATGAATCGGATTTCAGGGCATTTGACTTCATATTGGAAGCCGGCATCTCAGTAAGTCCCATTGCCCTTGCGGTAATATTGGCCATTCTCGCTATGTCAGGTATCCAGACAGATTTTATTTCACCGCCGATCAGGCTGTCGGCTCTCATAAGTGCGTCCAATGCATTGGAATATTGTTTGTTGTGATACAGCATCACACCTTCATAAGCATAGATTTCTCCCCATTCCGGTTGAATTTCCCTGGCCCTTTTTACTTCGCTCAGCGCACGTTCCGGTTGTCCATTTGCTAAAAATGACAGGGATGGATAAAGCCTGCTGGCAGGTGCAAGCGGATTGAGCTCAATAGTTCGTTTGGCGTGAATAAGGGCATTTTCCGGCTGACCGGTTAACAGGTATAAAAAGCCCAGCCAATTATGAGCGTTTTCAAGACTTGGCTGTAACTCAATGGCCATTTGTAATTCTTGAACCGCTTTTGTTCCCATTTTTTGAGTGTAATACCAAATACCAAGGGAAGCATGAACTTCTGCTAAATCAGGATTTAGATTGAATGCTTTTTGGATCGCTTCCTCAGGCTTTATACTATAGTTTTCGATAGAGTCATATTTATAAAAATCAATATAAATGAGGGCCTCTCCCAAAACAGCCCACGCGAGAGCGTAGGTTGAATCTTCTTCAATCGCTTCCATGAAGTAGTCGACAGAGCGCAAAACAGCTTCTGGTGTTCGCTGTTCCAACAGGCCAAAACCTATTGTAAAGTTGCGATAAGCATTGATTTCTGAAGTAGGGATTCGTTCCACGCGTGTCTTTTCAGCAGGTGAAATCCTGGTCTCAAGCTCGTTTGTGATTTCCAGGGCCAGATCGCTTTGAATTTCAAAAAGATTGTTTGCAGTTAGTTGTCGCTGATAATTCTGTGCCCATATCTGCCTGTCTTCAGGAGCGTAGACCAAACGTGCGTCAACCTGTACCCTGTCTGCTGTTTCCTGAACTTCTCCCCTGACAATCCATTCAACGCTCAGCTCACGGCCAATTTCAGTAACTGATTTTATGTTTTGCGCATACTGCAAGGTAGAAGTGCGTGACGTTACCTTCAACCCTGACACGTTGGAGAGCTTGGTCATCAGGCCGGCGTGAATGGCTTTTGTAAAAGTACTGTTTTCATTTAATCCTAATGATTCAAAAGGCAATATAGCAATTGTGGCTTCGCTTACGGTATTTACCGAACCCGGCCGGGAGTTGTATAAAAGGTAACCTGCCGTACCGGTCAAACCCAGGCTTAACATGAACACAATTAGTTGAAAAGGAGAGATCTTCGAATTTCTGAATTGAAACACGGTCTCTGAGCGCGCAGTTTTTTCTTTCGTTGAACGGCTGTCAATATCATCTCTTACGCTTTTCAGCTTCTGTAGCAGCTCATCCATGTTTTGCCAGCGTTCGTCCCTGCTTTTTTGAAGTGCCTTGTCAACTATTGAACTCAATTCAGAAGGGATTTCTGAATTTTGCCCGGTTAAACTTTCAGGCTTTTCATTTAATATTGAGTATATCAGAGCATGTGGATATTCACTTTTAAAAGGCAGTTGTCCTGCGAGCATCTCATAGAGTAAAACTCCGAATGACCATATGTCACTGCGATAGTCAATCTCTTCTCCTTTGACTTGTTCGGGCGACATGTAAGGCAGGGTGCCAGGGGTTTCACCTGTCTTAGTCAGTTTTACTGATTCATTTCTCTTGGCCAGGCCGAAATCCATAATTATTGCCTGATTTTCGCCGGTAATAAAAATGTTGCTGCTTTTTATATCCCGGTGTACAATTCCCTTACTGTGCGCTGCTTTGAGGCCTTCTCCAATTTGAATCGCAATGTCGATTGCCTGTTTTGTGCTCAGTTTAAACCTGTCTATTACCTGATCAAGAGAATTCCCTTCATATTCAGGCATTACGATATACATCTGGCCTTCTTCCGATTCATCTATCTCAAATATTGTACAAGTGTTATTATGCTGAAGCGCTGAGGCAGCACGTGCTTCATTTAAAAAACGTTTTTTTCGATCTTCATCAGATGAAAGATTCCGGGGTAAAAACTTTATAGCTACAACACGGTCAAGTTTGGAATCGTAAGCCTGGTAAACGACACCCATGCCGCCTTCTCCCAGCTTTTTTTTGATTTCATAATGTTTGACCGTTTTGTTAATCATTTAGCAAATTTATGAAAATGCATTGTATCATATCCGAATAAATGAAAAATAGCTTGCATTTCATAATGCTTGAAAAAAACAAATTTACAAACAGGCTGAAAGAGTGAAGCAACTCAAGAGGCTGTCCTAAAAGTATAATTAGACATATCTCGATTAAAAAATTTAGTTTCACCTTACATAGATGTGCAAAAGTTATTCACGTCTTTTCGTGCCCCCGCGACTTCATAGCAAAAATCGGCAGTTTCTTGTTATGAGTCCGCCGGCGGATCAAAGGCTCAAAAAGCAAGCTTAAATAATTAGGGCATTCATAAATCAGATCAAAAACTTCCTGGCCTGCACTGTACGAATAATCTCTTCTATTCTTTTTTTACTGATTGTGCCTTTTTTATCGAATGAAGAAATATCAGCATGAATTGAATTTGCCAGCAGCTTCAGGCATCCTTCCATACCATTGCTGTAATCAACTCTTACCTGGTTCCAAAGATAATTTTGCGCATTGATTTTTTCCCTTTCAAAACCCGCCTTGTCCAGGGGTTCATTTTTTTCGATCTCTTTTAATGTACCCTCCCATAATTTTTTTGCACGGATAAAAACAAAATTCATGTCAATCGTATAAAAGCCTGTGTACATATCCATATGGAGCATTACATAGTAGTTGGCTATCATCAACAGGATTCTATGATATATTTGTGCCGGAACTTTGAATTTGAAATGATAAACGAGGAGGTCGGCGGTTAGGTAACTTGTTTCCGACATGCATTTTTCAATCGATATCTCATGGCAAGTATATTGATTAAAACGATTGTTGATCTGTTCCAATATCTCTTTTCTGTTTTTTGGAACGATTTGCATCCCGGCGGTGCTTTCCGGTGTTTTTTTTCTCTTCAGTAATTTATCTAATACTTTCATCTTATTCGGGGATTTAACTGTTCAACCTGATATCCTTCATTTTATTAATCAGGGTTTACCTGATCCGACGCATTCTGTTCAATGAGGTATCTCCGGCTTGTAAGATGATGTATTTTAGCTATTTAATAAGCATTTACTCCGGAAAGAGTAATAATTTATGAAATGATAATTTCATTTATTTGGCTCTCCGAAGCACTTATTTTAAAAGGGATGAAAACATAGTTCAGTTGCAAGAAATATTTGCAGCAATACAAAATTGTTATCTTTTACAATAAGAGTTTTATAGATTCCGAACTTTGTGCAAACCATCCTACTTAATCGTACTAAACCTTAGAATTATTTGCAACCATTTCTTTTAGTTTTTAGGAATTTTTGGTTTAAAGACAATCGCGCAAATGGCTTAGCCGCGGAGTATGCGAGGATGCCAAAGGGCCATTCGCATTTAACCGGGAATTCTATATTTTAACTGAAAAGACAAATTGAATCAGAAGAATAAACAGATATGGACAATAACTTTAAAAATGTTACGGCAGCTATTGACGATTCGGATGCGAGTGACCTTATTGTGAATTGCCTGGAATCATTCAATAAATTCGGGACGCAAAAAATAAATCTTGTGACGGTTGTTTCGTTTCCCCATGAATCTGAAGCCAAAGAATTTGATACTTCGAGCCAGCAAAAAAGACTCGACAATTACAAAAAGGGACTTGAAAATGCCGGGTTTGAAGTAACGACAGAATTACGGGCGGGGACACATTATTACCCTCCCGTCGAGATCCTGCAGTCGGCCGAAGAAAATAAATCGGGACTGATTGTTATCGGAAACCGCGGACAGAGCAGGGTGCAGGAATTGCTTCTGGGCAGTACCGCCACCGAACTGTTGCAAAGATCTGATTGGCCGGTATTTTTGATTAATATCCAGATTCAGCAAGAAGGTGATGATGTGAATTCAAGAAAATTTGTACTAAAAAAACCATGTTCCGATGCTTTATCTCATGTTCTCTATCCAACTGACTTTTCGGATAATGCAAACCGTGCATTTGAAGTGGTAAAGGCCCTGGACAAAAAAGGCAGTATTGGTAAAGTTTCTTTCATTCATGTACAGGGGCATCATGCAATTGCCCTTAAAGATCCTGTGAGCAGGCAAAAACTTGCAGATAGAAATGATGAACAGATGAATTCGCTGCGAAACCTTTTAACACCTGAAACAAGAGAAGAATCCGGGATTTTTATTACCTTTGGGACTCCGGCAAAAGAGATTCTTGCAACTGCAGAAGAACAGGGCGCTACCATGTTTATTATGGGGAGCCAGGGCAGGGGATTTGTCCGCGATTTCTTTTTGGGAGGTGTCAGTAACTACGTGACCCGCTACAGCAATATTCCCGTGCTGCTAATACCGGCAGAGAGAGAATAAGCCCGGCCGGGATTTTGTCCGGTTGTCAAAACTGAAAACTGAAAAGGCAAAAGTTTGAATAGCAGTTTTTCGGCTTTTTGCCAAAAAAGCTCAACGCTCCACTACTTACTATCTACTAATTTAATTCCTGCCACAAAACGCTCAACGCTCCAAGGTGCAAAAAGCGCACGCTTGGAGGTTTCGCTTACTGCCACTGTCTACTGCATGCTGGCTTTCAGATCATAGTGGCGATTACCAATGCCACGACCGCCATCAGCTTAATCAAAATGTTGAGTGAAGGCCCGGATGTATCCTTGAACGGATCACCCACAGTATCGCCCACAACGGCCGCTTTATGCGGATCAGATCCCTTTCCATACTTTTTACCGTTAATTTCGACACCTTCTTCGATCATCTTTTTGGCGTTATCCCATGCACCGCCGGCATTAGACTGGAAAAGCGCCATCAGCACACCTGCCGATGTTACACCGGCCAGCAAGCCGCCGAGCATTTCAGGGCCGCCAAAGAATCCGAATCCTACCGGTACAATAACTGCTAATAAGCCGGGTGCAACCATTTCACGGATGGAAGCCGCAGTTGAAATCTCAACACACTTGGCAAATTCGGCTTTTCCGTCGGCAGCATCAAAAGTTTTCTGGTCTTCCGCATTCCATTCTTCCAGCTTCTTGCCTTCGTTTTTGTTCATAACCTTGAGCGCTTCGGTCAATTCGGGGATATTTTTAAATTGCCTTCGAACTTCCTCAATCATCTGCATGGCAGCACGCCCTACCGCTTTCATGGAGAGAGCGGAAAAGAGAAATGGAAGCATGGCGCCGACAAATAATGATGCCATAACAGCGGGCTTGGTCACATCGATTCCCGTTAGCAGATTCCCGGGATTTGCCGTGTTATAAGAAGTGATGAATGCGGCAAAAAGTGCGAGTGCAGTCAGAGCCGCTGAACCGATTGCAAAACCTTTACCGATGGCTGCTGTTGTATTTCCTACGGCATCGAGCTTATCGGTACGTTCGCGAACCTCCGGTGGAAGCTCTGCCATTTCTGCGATCCCCCCCGCATTGTCCGAAATGGGCCCGTAAGCATCTACGGCAAGTTGTATGCCTGTATTCGAAAGCATTCCAACCGCAGCAATAGCTATACCATAGAGGCCGGCAAAATGGTGTGCACCGATAATTGCGGCGGCAATAATTATAATCGGAATAGCTGTTGAGATCATTCCCACTCCTACTCCGGCAATGATGTTTGTGGCGGAGCCGGTCACCGACTGCTCAACAATACCTCGAACCGGTTTGGTGCCGGTACCCGTATAGTGTTCGGTAATCAGGCCGATCAGCAAGCCTGCGGCAAGTCCAAAGATTGTTGCCCAAAACACCCCTGTTGAGGTGAAGGTTTTGCCGTCAAAGGTCCATTCGGCCGGCAGCATCCAGGTTATCAATAGGTAGGATGCGACGAGCATGATAACGGCAGACAAAAACTCACCGGTATTCAGGGCTTTTTGAGGATTGCCGCCTTCTTTCACTTTTACAAAGAATGTACCTAAGATAGATGCGAAAATACCGACGCCAGCAAGTACAAGAGGAAGCATTACGGCATTGAGTCCGCCGAAAGCATTGGCGGTTTCAAAACCGGATAGCCCCATAAAAGCGGCACCCAAAACCATCGTCCCAATAATGGAACCCACATACGATTCAAAAAGGTCGGCACCCATGCCGGCAACGTCTCCGACATTATCGCCTACGTTATCGGCAATGGTGGCGGGGTTCAACGGGTGGTCTTCCGGGATACCGGCTTCAACCTTACCCACCAGGTCGGCACCTACGTCAGCTGCCTTGGTATAAATACCGCCGCCAACCCTTGCAAACAATGCAATGGATGAAGCGCCGAACGAAAAACTGGTTATTACTGTGAGTACCTGCTGTATATTTTGTACCTCAACTCCGAACATATTGGTATAAAGCATGAACAACAGGCCAAGCCCAAGGACTCCGAGGCCAACCACTCCCATTCCCATAACGGAGCCGCCGTTGAAAGCAACATTCAGGCCCTGGGCGAGGCTGGTGCGGGCTGCATGTGTGGTTCGTACATTGGCCTTGGTTGCCACCTTCATCCCGATAAACCCTGCCAGGCCCGAACAGAGTGCACCGATAATAAAAGATAAGGCAATCAGCGGCGAAGAAGTTTCAGGATTCATGGATCCCTGAATTCCGAGCAGTATGGCTACCAGGATTACAAAAATACTGAGAACCCGGTACTCGGCCTTCAGAAAAGCCATGGCACCGTCAGCTATATTCATGCTGATTCGTGTCATCTTTTCCGTACCGGTATCCTGTTTTTTGACCCATCTTGATTTCAGGTAGGTGAATAATAGGGCTATCACCCCGGCTACCGGAATCAGGTAAATTATTGTGTTAAGCATAGTGTTTGTTGATTGTTTTCAGTTAGCAGATTGATTAATTATTTAATTAAATTGGTTCATAGACTTGTCCAATCCGTCCCGGATAAATGTGAGTACGGCATCGGTACCATTGTCCAATATTTTTTCAACAGCCGGCAGCTCATCCCTGTCGAATGGTGATAGAACATAATCGGATTGCCTTCCTTTTGGAAAATCCTTTCCGATACCGATTCTGAGCCTTGGAATTTCACGTGTCTCCAACATATCAATGATATTGCCAAGGCCGTTATGGCCGCCGTGGCTGCCGCCAGGCCTGATCCGGAGAGTCCCAAGCGGCAGGTTTATATCATCGTAGCAGATGAGACAATCTCCGGTTTCAATTCCGAACTTGTTCACTGCATTACGCATGGCGAAGCCGCTGTGGTTCATGTATGTTTCAGGTTTAATCAGGATAACTTTATGTCCCTTATGTGATCCGGTGCCGTAAGTATAATTGCTGCCTTTTTGACTCAAATTCACCGAAAGGGCATCCGCCACGGAATCGATTAGCATAAAGCCGATATTGTGCCTTGTATGCACATACTTTTCCCCTGGATTACCCAATCCGGCTATGAGAATCATAAGAGCAAGATTTGAATCCGGTTAAAGATGGCTTCATTCTTTGCTTTCTTCAGATGATTCTTCGGTTTCAGCAGCTCCTTCTTCTCCTTCAGCCACTTCTTCACCTTCGGCAACTTCGCCTTCAACCTCTTCAACTTCCTCTTCAGGCTCAATTTCTGTTTCAAAGAGAGCTTCGGATTTCGGAGGTGTAACCGTTACAATCGTTCTGGAAGGATCATCGATCGGAATGATGTTTTCCAGGTCGAGATCACCGATATGAATAGACTGTCCAATATCAAGTGGGGTTATATCCACTTCAAATTGGGCCGGAATCTGATTGGGAAGCACTTTTATCCTGAGAATCCGGAGAGCCTGGTAAACACGTCCGCCGCCCTCAACAACGCCTTTGGCGTTTCCGATCAGTTTTATCGGTACCCTCAGGGTAACCGGTGTCTCTTCATCGAGTACATAAAAATCGGCATGTATAGCCCTGTCGGTAACCGGGTCAAAATCGACGTTTTTTAGCAGGGTGTTATAGGTTTTTCCATCAATACTCAGCTCCTGCAATTTGGTTTGGCTGATGGCTAACAATTTGTCGATATCGGACTCAAGTACCGAAAAGTGAACATTTTCTTCAATTTTCGGACCGTATAACACAGCCGGGACCCGCAGGTCGTCGCGCAGTTGTTGTGTGGTTTTGCTATCCGTATCGCGGATTATTCCTTCAAGTTTGAAAATTTCTGGTTTCTTCATTGTAATTACTGTTAATGATTAATCATCAAATAGAGCGCTTATCGTCTCATTGGTATGTATTCTCTGAATGGCTTCCGCAAATATGCCTGAAACACTCAGCACTTTCATTTTTTTGGACGGTTTCCGTAACGGAACGGTGTCTGTTACAAGGAGTTCATCAATCGGTGAATCTTCAATTCGCTGGTAAGCAGGTCCCGAGAGAATGGGATGGGTACAGGTTGCGCGGATACTCAGGGCTCCTCTTTCCTTTAATGCATCAGCCGCATTGGTGATGGTGCCGGCTGTATCGATCAGATCGTCTACAATCAATACATGTTTATTCTCAACCTCACCGATAATATTCATGACTTCAGCCACATTCTGCTTGGGACGCCGTTTGTCAATAAACGCAAGTCCTGCTCCCAGGCGTTTTGAATACGAACGTGCCATCTTAAGGCTTCCCACATCAGGTGCTACTACCACAAGATTATCGTTATTATCTTTTAAAAAGTATTCGATAAAAATTCTGCTTGCGTAGAGATGATCCAATGGAATATCAAAAAAGCCCTGTATCTGGGCTGCATGCAGATCCATGGTGAGGATGCGGTCGGCACCTGCCTCAACCAAAACGTTTGCCATCAGCTTGGAAGCAATTGATACACGCGGCTGGTCTTTTCTGTCCTGCCTTGCATAGCCAAAATAGGGGATCACCGCCGTAACCCTTTTTACGGATGCCCGCTTGGCGGCATCGAGCATCAGAAGAAGTTCGATGATATTATCGCCCGGGGGAGGGGTTGACTGTACGATAAAAATATCTTCGCCGCGAATGCTTTGTTCGTATTTCACATAAAGCTCTCCGTCGGAAAAGGATTTGATCGTCGCGTTGCCAAGGCTTGTACCGTAACTTTCAGCTATGGCTCTTGCCAGTGCAATGTTGCTTCTCCCTGCAAATATGGCCAGTGGTGTGTCCAAACTATGTGGAAATCAATCGGTTCATAATAAAATAAAAAGGATGTCCGCATTGGCATCCTTTGAATGGTTAAACGTGTTGCCCGGGGAGGATTCGAACCCCCACTGACTGGACCAAAACCAGCTGTCCTGCCATTAGACGACCGGGCAATTCGTTTTTTTGACAGACATCAAAGATAGAAAGTGATTGATTATCAATCAAGAGATGATTGCTTTTTTAAACACTTCGCAGTTCGTGCAGTTTTTTTTCGCGCAGTATCTTTTGTAGTGGTGAACCAGGCCGGGTTCGTTTTTCAGTGTGTCGGGATTGAAACCGGCTTTTCGAAATATTTTCATGATCGAGCCGGGAGTATTGATCTGACCGATCTGCCATTCGTGATAAGATGTTTTCATTAAGTTATCTGAGTGAAAGATCTGGCCTGTAAGGTAAAGCGCCGGAAGAAATACGATTTGAAAGAGCATCTGCAATGTTTGGCTGCCGGGTTTGCTGCTTTGGGGTAATTCATCGCACCATACTTTCCAGCAGCTTATTCCGTTTTTCAAAAGTTTTCCGGGCCCCGACACCATGACGATATAGTGAAAAGCCGCTGCCTGTTTTACACGGTTGACCGGATGATTGTAAGGCCTGCCTGCACCCGGTTGCCAGCAAACTCCGGGTTTTCCGGAAAATGCAAAGTGCTGCGCTTCTTCTATGAAATTATGAATCGATGGAGGCATTTCTTTTTGTGAAGGATATTTGTCAAAAACATTGTTACACAACTCAAGCATGCCGCTGCGGTTGTGCGGCACCCCAAGTGAATCATAAAGGGAGGTAACCAGCATTTTGAGAATGGCTTGCGAGGGTGGAAGTGAAGGTTCATAGAATTTCATTAATTGCCCGGTTTTATAAAAAAAATACTCTTTACCGGCTTTTTCAACCTGTTTTTTAAAAGCTTCGGAGTTTATAAACGAGATATTGCCGCTGCATTCAAGGCTTCCCGATTGTTTTGAACTCATTAACCGGTGCAATGGCATTTGAATTGCATCACTGATATCAATTGTAAATGGAAATGTCTGATCGGAACGGAGAGCTCTTTTCCCGGAACCGGATGTTTTATAAACCACGTGAAGAACCACCGAATTGTAATTGGGATCAATGTGGTGTTTATGGCTAAACCAACTCTCTTCCTCTACATGTATTTCTACATCACCGTGCCATTTCAGATCTGAAATTATCAAAGAGGCATTTTTAAAATCAGGGCCTGCTCCGGTATTTCTTTTTCCACTGTTTAGAATTTTAAGAGTTTCGCCTGTTACAAGTTTTAGATTTGCAAAAGAAAACCGCTTGTGTTCCCATATCCATTGAAGAAGGTCTTCTTTATAATTTTGAAAAGTGTTACAAGTTTTCATGATTACCAGTTTTTATTTGATTCCTGATGAGTGACCGGGCAAAACAGTTTGCACCACCACGATTAATCCTTACATTTACATGGCTGTTTTATAATGAACATGACATTAAAAATATAAAGTACGCAAGTTCATTAAGAAACAGTAATTTGCAATTATTTTTTGTAATCTCCCGGTTATTTTTTTGCTATGAAGAAAAGAGAAGTTGAGTTGATGAATAAGGGGCGTCTTGAGCGCACATTAAAACGAATGGCATACCAGATGCTGGAGTTGGCACAGGATGATCATGTTGCTCTTGTCGGACTTAACGAAAGGGGACTGGTTGTAGCAAGGTATCTTAAACAAATTATTGACAGAATCTCAGGTGAAAATCAGGGAGTATCTACTTTAATACATTTGAACATTGATGACCCATCCAATAAACCGGAACCGCTTTATTCTGAATTAGCAGGGAACAATATTTCAATTTTTATAGTTGACGATGTAATTTTTTCAGGCTTAACCATGCTGAAGGCACTGAAAAAACTTGGAAGCCAGCCGGAAGAAAAACCTGTTTATACTGCAGTAATTGTTGACAGGGGACACCGAAGGGTTCCTGTACAGGCTTCAATTACCGGGATTGAAATACCAACCAAATTTGACGAACAGGTTGAATTCCGGCACAGCAATAATAAGCCTGCAAGTGTAATATTAACTGTTTAACAAACTCTTAACCGCTCAACTAAAATCATTCGATTGTTCATGGGGAAAAAAATAATCCTAACCATAGTTATACTCTGTACATATACTGCAATTGGCAAAGCTCAGGATGCCATCGTTTTTGAAGATACCCTTAGCGGGTGGAATTACAGTTGGGGAGCAGGCCTTAACGGATCCCAGGCATCCTATTCCAATTGGGCAAAAGGAGGTGTGAATACGGTGAGCCTGACAGGCCGTTCTTCTTTTGTTGCCAAGCACAAAAAAAACCGTTTTGCTTACGGATTATTATTTAGTTCACGTTTCGGAAAGACAAAAATTGAAGATGAAGGCACCAGGAAAACGGACGACCTCCTGCTAATCAGAAATAAGTTTTTGTATGACCTGAATGATACCGGGAGCCTGAAACTATTCAGTAACATTAACCTGAATACGCAGTATGATAACGGCTTTGATTATGATGCCGGCCCGGAGGGAGAAGATATATTGATTTCGAAATTCTTCGCACCTGCATATCTCACTGAAAATGCCGGCCTGGCATACGTACCGGCTGATTATTTCAATTTGGAATTCGGAGCCGGCTTCAAGCAAACCATTGTCACGGAAGCAAGTCTTGCCCCGTTATATGGGCTGGATCCGGGTGATAAAACACTCTTTGAAGGCGGTTTGAACGTGGGTATTAATTTTGAGTACACGCTTGCAGAAAATGTAACCTATTCCACCTCCGTTGAGACATTTACCAATGTGAAAAGGGAAATTTCAAGTACGGATCTCTATTTCTACAATCAAATCATTGGAAAGATCAACAATTTCCTGAATGCATCATTACAGGTTGATCTTGTTTTTGATGATGACTTTTCTGAAGAGATCCAGACAGCCCAGGTACTGGCCCTTGGAATTACAGTGAATATTTTATAATTCATAAATCAGATCATAGCAGTTCAAAACGTTATAAAATCCAATGAAAATTAATTCAGTTGATAGTAGGTATAGAATCGTCTTGTGATGAAACGGCAGCATCGATATACAAGCCCGGGCCGGGAATTTTGTCGAATGTGATTGCATCTCAGTCCATCCACACCAAATTCGGTGGGGTGGTGCCCGAGCTGGCATCGCGGGCACATCACAAAACCATCCACGCTACCGTGCAGCAAGCGCTTGATGAAGCGGGTGTTTCAGTGAGAGAGGTAAATGCAATTGCCGTTACACAGGGCCCGGGGTTGCTGGGTTCACTGCTGGTGGGCTTATGCTTTGCAAAAGGGCTGGCTATCTCGGCGGGCAAGCCGTTGATCGGAGTGAATCATATCGATGCCCACATGTATGCCAATTTCATTGACCACCAGCCGGAATATCCATTTTTATCACTTGTGGTTTCGGGGGGACATACCCAGCTTGTTTATGTAAAAGAGCCGTTCCATCACCAGATTCTCGGGAAAACGAGAGATGATGCAGCAGGCGAGGCGTTTGACAAAACCGGGAAGATCCTCGGCCTTTCCTATCCGGCAGGGCCGGAAATGGACCGCCTGGCGAAAAAAGGAGACCCGGAATTTCATGAGTTCCCAAGGGGAATGATCAACAAGGGTTATGATTTTAGCTTTTCCGGGTTGAAAACAAGTGTACTCTACTATAAACAGGAAAAAGGCGAAGAATTTGTAAACAATAATCTGAATGACATCTGTGCAAGTATCTCGGCTGCCATTTCGGATGTGCTTGTGGCAAAATTCAAGCGGGCTGCAAAAAAAACAGGCGTCAAATCAATACTTCTTGCCGGCGGAGTGTCGGCCAACAGCATGCTGCGTGAAAAAACGAAAACCATGGCACACTCCATGGGACTAAAACTCCACATTCCGCGCTTCGAATACTGCACCGACAACGCCGCCATGATTGCGATAACCGGTTACCTGAAAGCTGAACGAAATGAATTTGATGATCTGGCAATGAAACCGTTTGTGCGGTATGAATACTATTCATAAACGGAAATAGTGAACGCAGCTAATCTTCTTTTTCCAGAAGTTCAAAAATTTGCAATTAAAACTCTTGGAAATTGTTCATCATCAAACAGAGCCAGCTTGTTTTCACTGACAGTCAGCATTTTTTTCAGGTTCTTGCCCAGGTAAATGCCATTTCCTGTATCAACACTGATTAGATAGCTTGAAAGTTTGGGATCTGGCAGTAAATCACGGTTCAGGCTTCTTTGCTTGATTTGTATCAGTACAAAATTGTTATCAATAAAAACGGCATTCTCAATGACATCAAAATGATCCTGCATATTCACCTGATCAGGGCCCGTATTGCGAGGAGTTTCTACGAACCGCAAAAGCTCAAAATCTTTTATTCTGGTGATCCAGATTAAATTTCCATTTTTATCGTATCCGTATATAAGATTTAAAAAATTGAAATAGGAAATGATCAAATCAGAGGATTTATGGCATGTAAGGCCTCCCACAGAAAGCGACAATACCGCTGAGGGTGATTTTGCCTTATAGTATTTGCCAAATGATGAGACCGGTTTTTTATAGTTGTCGGTTTTATATAAAAAAATATTTGAAGCTTCCTGTATATTTTCAGGCGAGGTCATAAACATAGATTGGACAATCAAATGATCGTCTGTTATACAAAAACCGGATGGTACAAATTCAAGTTCGAGTGTTTCTGCATACTCAAATCTTTTGTTATCCATGACATAACGGTTGATATGGAAAAATTGATCCAATGCAAAAAGGTCACTTTGATGAATTTGAATAGGTCCTCCGTTTGTCATCTCACCTGGCCCGCGACCTGCTTCTGCAAATGTTTGCCGGTGCTCTCCTTTTTCATTGAAATAATAAATTGAAATATTTTGTGAATCTGATATTAATATAACAGAGTCGGACGGGATATCTGCACCCGCAATCTCGCCGAACATTTCATACGGTTCTCCTTCTTTTTTACCGATTGATAAAACAATGTCATGATTTTGTAATCTTTCGGCCAGATTTTCAATCTCTGTGTTTACTTTATCCATTTGGAAAACCGTATCCTTCAAGCCAATGGTATTTGTTATACCAAACTCCGGATTCAGATTTTCTTCCGTCGGATGAATAATTCTGTTTGAATCATCTTTGTTGCTACAATTCAACAATACGATAATGGAAAAAATAACCAGGTAAAAAAACTTTGCAAACGCCATTTTATATATAATTTTATCTAATATAATATTCGCTGTTTACTACATACTCCCTACTACATACTCCCTACTACATACTCCCTACTACATACTAAAATACTCCCTGCCACAAAACGCTCAACGCTTCAAGGTGCAAAAAGCGCACGCTTGGAGGTTTCGCTCAACTGCCTACTGATTCACAGCTTCGCCTTTTCTGCCATCGAGGCTTTAACTGCCAGCTTATCTACCCTGTTGTTCAGTTTATTGTTAGCATGCCCCTTCACCTTAATCCACGTTACATCATGTGGTTTCATGGCATTCAGCATTTCCTCCCACAGGTCACGGTTTTCAACCGGTTTTTTATCGGCTTTTTTCCAGCCTCGCCGTTGCCAGCCTGTAATCCAGTTTTTGGTAAATGAATTGATAATAAGGGCACTGTCGCTGTGAATTTTTACTATACAGGGACGCTTCAGGGCTTTCAACCCTTCAATGATGGCACGCATCTCCATACGGTTATTGGTGGTATGGGGTTCGCCTCCGGTGAGTTCTTTCTCCCGTCCGTTGTACTTCAGCAATGCCGCCCATCCGCCCGGACCCGGATTGCCGCTACAGGCTCCGTCGGTATAGAGAATGATTTCAGGCTTGCGGCTCATGGAGAAGGGATTTCAATTGATTTCCGGTATCAATTGCTTTTTGAGACACAAACTCGAGCCAGTTTTCTTCGTTCCCGCCGGCATAGAGGATCGACCGCGATGAACTGACGATTGGCAAGCCGTTGTGGTGTTTCAGAACATCGGCCAATTCCTGCACGGATCCTCCCTGCGATCCGATTCCCGGTATCAATAAGGTGGCTTCGGGCATCTCTTGGACAATATTTCCAATTTCTTCCGGGTGAGTGGCACCCGCAACAAGTCCAATATGGGCGGAATATTTTTTTTGCATTTTAGCCAGATGCTCGGCTATGTAGGCGGCAAGTGAGAGGCGTCCCTCAAACCGCCGCTGCAGAAAATCGGCCGAGCCGGGATTGGAAGTAATGGCCAAAACAAATACAGCTTTGGATGAATCCCCGAGAAAAGGCTCGATCGTGTCGATTCCCATAAGCGGATTCAGGGTAACGGCATCAACATTCAGATGATCAAAAAACGCTTTGCGATACTGTTCTGCCGTTGAGCCTATATCACCGCGCTTGGCATCGGCAATTATGATCTTGCCGGTCGGAATGGAATCGATCACCTGTTCAAGGGCTTCCCAGCCTTTCGATCCTAATGCTTCAAAAAAAGCAGTATTGGGTTTATAGGCACAACATACGGTTTTAGTGGCTTCTATAACCTGTTTGCAAAAATTCAGAATCAGGGTAGAATCATCCCTGAACCTCTCTTTCAAGGGCGACGGTAATTTATGTAGTACAGGATCAAGGCCTACACACAAATTCGAGCCAGAGGATTGAACAGCCTGTTGCAGTTTTTGGGTAAAATGCATTTTTTGATCGGGTTATTATAAAATGAAGATAGCGAATACCGAGAGAGATCAAAAGGCAATTATTATGAAAGAAGTTCTGAACTGCGTCCCCTGCGCAATCCCGGCGAACCCTGCGTGAAACAGAGGGTGGGGGTTCACGCAGAGAACGCAGCGGAGCAAAGGACGCAGGTTCTCGTTGCAGTTTAATGCATACTGCCAATTGTCTACTGCCTGCTTCTACTTTACCTCGGCGGACACTACGAATACATAGCGGCCACAACGTTGTGGTTTTGGATTTTTCCCCGCCCTGTTCGCGGTTATTACGCGTTGTGCCCTGCTGTTTCACCACGAAGCCACGAAGCCCCGAAGTAGCACGAAGGGTTTTTATAAGTCAGAGATTGTTAATGCCTGCAACCTGCTTTCAATCACCAATTCACCAAATCTCCAAGACGCTAATTCACCAAGTTGAACAACGTCTTTTTAACTTAAACTCCAATAATAATTTCCATGCCGCCGTCATACCGAATTCCTAAAAATAAGCCCTGCAATAAAAATGAGCGTGCTCAGAATCAACAGAGCCAATCTGAAACGCGTGCGTACAATGAAAGGGTGAAAGAGCAGTCCGTAGGTGAACGGAAACTGTTTTAGCCAGTTATAATAATGATGACGGTGAGTGTATCCGAGAGCAAGCGTCACATGGCCGTGGAGGATGGTGATCATCAGGGGAAGTGCAAAGATTATAGCTCCCGGCATGGCAGCGAATTCACTGAGTTCAAGGTGATGGCAAATGAAGTGGTAGGGCCAGGCAAATATCAGCATCAACGGGAGTGATAGTGACCAGTTGATGAAGCATATTCTCTTGTAATTTTTTTCGTTCAGTTCGGATCCTGATACCATAGCCTAAATCTGTGAAGCAATCAGCATTTCGATTTCACGATAAGGAATATTGAAAATCTTGGAAAGGGATTTCTTAGTTAGATTTTTTCGGTAAACGTAAGTGCCGTTGCGCAGTGCCGTATTTTTCCAGAGGCATTCACGGATATTGCAGGCATCACCGATCGAAAGCAGGTAGGGAACAATCACATTGTTTAGTGCATAGGTTGCTGTTCTGGCTACATTCGAGGGAATATTCGGCACACAGTAGTGTAAAACGCCATATCTTTCGTAAACGGGGTTAGAATGGGTAGTAGGCCTGCTTGTGGCGATACAACCGCCTTGGTCTATGACCGTATCCACAATAACGCTTCCGGCTTTCATTCGTTCTACCATCGGTTCAACAACCATACACGGTGCCCGTTCACCTTCGGTCATGGCAGCACCGATTACCACATCGGCAAACTCGAGCGCAGAAGTAAGGTACTGATGATTGGCAGTTGCGGTAATGATGCGCCGGTCGAGTGCATTTTCGAGTCGACGGAGCTGAGCCAGGTTGTTATCCATCACAAAAACCTGGGCACCGTATCCCAGTGCAGTGCGGGCTGCATATTCGGCAGTAATGCCGGCTCCGAGTATCACAACCGTGGCGGGCGGAATGCCCGAAATGCCTCCGAGCATGATTCCCTGTCCGTCACTGTTATTTTCCAGGTAGTGGGCGGCAATCTGAACAGACATCGAGCCTGTAATTTCGTGCATCATCCTCACAAGAGGAAATTCACCGTCTTTGCCCATGATGAATTCATAGCCAATGGCTGCCACTCCCTTTTCAATCAGGTTCGAAAGATATGCTTCACTGGTATTGCCAAGGTGAATGGCTGATAAAAGAATCTGGTTCTGCTGCATCCACTTTTGCTCTTGTGGAGTAGGCGGGGCAATTTTTACAATCATTTCAGACTTCTTGAACAGGTCTTCGGAACTGTAAATAATTTCGGCACCCGCATCCGCGTATTCCTGATCCGTAAAGTGCGCATCGACCCCCGCATTTTTTTCAAGGTATACCTCGTGTCCGTTGGCCCGCAAAACAGATACACCGCCCGGGGTGAGCGAGATCCTCCGCTCATCGTCAGAAATTTCTTTCGGAAGGCCGATCTTGAGAGAAGTATTCGACTCCGACTTCATAAGGCTTTTTTCGAGAGTCTGTATCCCGAATTGTTCAGTATCGAGGAGATTCAGTTCCATTCAGATGAGATGGATGTTTTTGTTTAAGTTATAAATCTATATGTTAAATCTAATCAAACCACGGAATTTCACAAATTTGCAATCCCTTAATATGCCAAAATCATTTAAAACAAAAAAAAGCCTGGGCCAGCATATTTTGATTGATCCCAATATCATCCGCAAAATAACGGATTCAATACCGGTAAAAAAAAATGATCTTGTTATTGAAATTGGCCCCGGTACGGGAGCGCTGACCCGTGAACTTGCAGAACGTTTTGATAACCTGATTCTGATAGAGATTGACAAAAGAGCTGTTGAGGTGTTGGAGGAAGAGTTTCGCGGCCTTCGGATTCACAAAGAGGATGTACTGAAGACGGATTGGCATAAAATTACACAGGGTTATGACAGGGTGCATGTGGTTGGAAACCTTCCTTATTATATAACCAGCCAAATCCTCTTCTCGGTGATGGAGGCCAGGGGCTTGCTGAACAGCCTTACTTTTATGATGCAAAAGGAAGTTGCGGAACGTATTGTAGCCGCTCCGGACACTAAAGAGTACGGAATTCTGAGCGTACAGCTTCAACTTTTCAGCAATCCGGAAATATTGTTTGATGTTTCCCCCCATGTTTTTCGCCCGAAACCGAAAGTGTGGAGCAGTGTTGTCCGCTTTACTTTTAACAAAGATCAACCCGCTTGCAGTGATGAGAACCTGAAAAAAGTTGTACGGACAGCTTTCAATCAGCGCAGAAAAAAATTGAGCAACGCCCTGAAAAGCCTGGATGTGAAACTTCCCGCTGATGAATTTGATTTTGATAAGAGAGCGGGAGCATGGCCGCCTGAAATGTATGCAAAGTTGACAGCACGTCTTGAACAACTTGGCACAATGGGCTGAAATTTCGGCTTCGCTGATCATACCGGTGGCGGAGATTACATGAAATAAAGCCACTTGATGCATAATCTGAAAACAATTTTGGCGGCAATCAAAGTTTGGTATGGAAGTTGTACACTATCTTACATCTTGATAACGAGAATTGTAATTCGTTGCAAGAAACAAAAATTTTACAAACAACAATTAACTTAAAATTACATAAGGAGTAAGTCCTATGGCAAGTATTAAACCATTGAGCGACCGTGTATTGGTCCAGCCTGATGATGCTGAAGAAAAAACCGAATCCGGTATCATTATACCCGACACCGCTAAGGAAAAACCGCAGCGCGGAACCGTTGTGGCTGCCGGTCCGGGTAAAATAGAGAACGGCACCAAAATTGACCTTACGGTTAAAAAAGGTGATAAAATTCTCTACGGTAAATACTCAGGTACCGAATTGACTCTCGACGGAGAAGAGTACCTGATCATGAGAGAATCCGATATTCTCGGAATCGTTTCCTGATTTGCAATTCAAAAACAATTTAAACTTTAACTTAAAAGAATAGATAATTATGTCTGCTAAACTTGTTCATTATGACGCCGATGCACGCGATGCACTTAAACGCGGTGTTGACAAACTGGCTAACGCCGTAAAAGTGACATTGGGCCCGAGAGGCCGCAATGTTGTAATTGAAAAGTCATTTGGTGCACCAACGGTGACCAAAGACGGTGTAACGGTAGCTAAAGAGATTGAACTCTCTGACAAAGTAGAAAATATGGGTGCCCAGATGGTACGCGAAGTTGCTTCCAGAACCAGCGACAATGCCGGTGACGGAACTACAACCGCTACCGTTCTTGCACAATCCATCATTGCAACCGGATTGAAAAATGTTACTGCCGGCGCAAACCCGATGGATCTGAAAAGAGGTATCGATATTGCCGTAAAAGAAGTTGTTAAAGCATTGCAAAAACAAAGCAAGGAAATCAGCGACCGCAACGAGATTGCACAGGTCGGTACAATTTCAGCTAACAACGATGAAACGATCGGTAACCTGATCGCCGATGCCATGGAAAAAGTCGGCAAAGACGGTGTGATCACTGTTGAAGAAGCCAAAGGTACCGAAACCTATCTCGATACCGTTGAAGGTATGCAGTTCGATCGCGGTTACCTGTCACCTTACTTTGTGACCAACAGCGATACCATGACTACCGAAATGGAAGAGCCCTATATCCTGATCTTCGACAAGAAGATCTCGAATATGAAAGACCTTCTTCCGATTCTTGAGAAAGTAATTCAAACCAACAAACCTCTGCTTATTATTGCCGAGGATGTTGAAGGCGAAGCTCTCGCAACGCTTGTTGTGAATAAGCTGAGAGGCTCTCTCAAAATTGCTGCCGTAAAGGCTCCGGGCTTCGGCGACAGAAGAAAAGCCATGCTCGAAGATATCGCCATCCTTACCGGTGGTACGGTTATCAGCGAGGAAAGAGGTTATAAGCTTGAAAATGCAACTCTTGATTTCCTCGGCCAGGCCGACCGTGTAAACATCGACAAGGATAACACAATAGTTGTCGGCGGTAAAGGCAAACAGGATGATATCAAGGCGCGAATCAACCAGATCAAAACACAGATCGAGAATACAACTTCCGATTATGATCGTGAAAAACTTCAGGAGCGGCTGGCCAAACTGAGTGGCGGTGTTGCCGTTCTCTATATCGGTGCAGCTTCCGAAGTTGAGATGAAAGAGAAAAAAGCTCGTGTTGAAGATGCCCTGCACGCTACCCGCGCAGCAGTAGAAGAAGGCATCGTTCCGGGTGGTGGAGTTGCTTTCATCCGTGCGCTTGGCAGTATCGAAAAACTGAAAGGTGACACGCAGGATCATGAGATCGGCTTCAATATTGTCCGCAGGGCGCTTGAAGCTCCAATGCGAAGCATTGCCAATAATGCCGGTGTTGAAGGCTCAATCGTTGTTCAGAAAGTGAAAGAAGGCAAAGGCGCCTTCGGCTTCAACGCACGAACCGAAGTTTACGAAGACCTGATCAAAGCCGGAGTGATCGATCCGACCAAAGTGGCAAGAACCGCGCTTGAAAACGCTTCTTCCGTTGCCGGATTGATGCTGACCACCGAAGCCGTAGTTGTTGACAAGCCTTCAAAGAATGGCGATGACGACAACGAAGGCGGAATGCCGGGCGGCGGTGGAATGCCAGGCGGAATGGGAGGAATGGGCGGCATGATGTAATCGCAGTCCCATATTCCCAGGTATTAAAAAATTAAAGCCCCGTGCCGGGATTCCGGTCCGGGGCTTTTTTGATCGCG
>CAYPZI010000008.1:0-55607 GCA_964415185.1 uncultured Balneolaceae bacterium
TTGCGGATGGAGCAGTGCATTATCTGGCTACTCATCCAGTTCCATAAATGCGATGACTTCTTCCGTAATATCGAATTGTTCGCGGTTATCGGGGCTGATATAGAGAAGGTTTCTGGCTAATGGCCCGGCGCCGACATCGCCCGGCAGGGTGGAAGCGATCAGGTAGTCGATTTCTTTTTGTGCGGCTATGGTTTGCGCGGCCTGCTGAAGTTTTTCAATGAGTGGTGAGAGCCATTCAAGGCGCTGCTCTTCGATCTCCTGTTCGGCTTCTGCCTGGAATTGCTGTATTTCAAGCTCCATTTGGCCGAGCCGCTCCTCCTCGGCAGTCCTGGCTTCATCCGAAAGAACCCCACCTTTTTGCTGATATTCCTCAACAGACTGTTGAAAATCAATTTGCATCTGGTTGAATTCAGCGCTCTTTTCTTCCACAAGGTTTTGGATTCGCTGCTCAACTTCTCTCAGTTCAGGCATTCGGTTCAGAACGGCTACCGGATCGAAGACACCGATTTTTAATGGCTGTGAGATTAATGGTTCGGCCTTGATAACCGGCAAAAGGATGAAAATAGCGAACAGTACAATTATTTGTCTACGTATCATGAAATTTAAATTCTGTGAAAAGAAGCTCTAAGTTAATGAAGATCCGGATGCGGGACAATTTTGAAAGTACTGTCCAGGATAAAGCCACGTAAATTTGTTGTTTGTTGTCAATCCCTTGTTTTTTTAAATGGAGCGAGGAGTTCTGAAGTTGGTTACAATTTTTCTCCTAAAGCTATGCCATTTTTAATACAATCGGGGACGGAGATGCCCCCGCGGTAGTTGCCGGCAAAATAGAGGCCTTTGAATTCTTTTTCGAGCTTTTCAAATCCGTTGATGATCTCGTCATACCCCGGTTCGTATTGTGGAATCGCCTTCGGCCAGAAAATGTGCTCTCTGAAAACCGGGTTCCCGCTGATTTTCAGAATATCGGAAAGCTCATTTAAAACGATTTCAAATAGTTTTTCACTTTTCATTTCAGCAAGTTCTGGTTGACGCATCCCACCGACAAACGTAGTTAAAAGCACATGGCTGTCAGGAGCCCGGCCTTCAAAAAGGGAAGAGCTGAACAGCGTTCCCAGGATATCCCGTTTTTCCTTCTCAGGTACAAGAAATCCGAATCCGTCAAGCGGATGAACAATCTGTTCTTTTTTAAAACCAAAAACAATAATGGATACGGGCGGATAATGAATTTTTTTGAAGACAGATAGAGCGGGCGATTTAAGAGGCCAATTCATTTCAGATAATTTATGCGCTGGAATATTTATAACTACCCGGTTGAATGGGCCGTACTCATGTTTGCCGGACTGAAGCACCCAGGAATTATCCGATCCTTTAATGCCGGTTATTTTTTCCGAATAATTTATATTTCCAAGTTGCTTAGCAATTGTAATTGGCAATTGATGTAAGCCTTGTTCAAATGAAACCAGTTTTCTTTTTATGCGCCCTTTTTCTTTTCGTTTTTTTGACCCGGTGACAGCTCCAACCATCAACGAGCCATAATTTTGCTCCATTTCATACATGGAGGGAAAAGCATGCCGGGCGGAAAGCCGGTCTGGCGTGCCGGCAAAAATACCTGCAATAAACGGATTTAACGCATAGTCGCAAAATTCCTTTCCCAAACGCCTGGTAACAAATGATTCAACCGTTTCATCCTTGTCATTTGATTTGGAAATAAAGGGTTCGGCAAGAATCCGGAGTTTGGCTTTGGTGCTGAATAAAGGCGTACTTATTGCGGATAAGGGATTTCCCGGCAATGGAACAAGTTCACCACTTTTCAGAATGTATCGCGTGCCGGAATCAGAGCCGGCTTCGATCATCCGCTCTTCCAGCCCGAGTTGACTGATAAAATCGAGTACGTTTTTGTCTTTTAAAAGGAGGCTGTTTGGCCCGTATTCAATCAGCCAGCCGTTCTCCGAAACGGTTTTTATAGCTCCGCCCGGCTCACTGTTTTTTTCGAAAAGGACGACATGACTTCCCGAATTTTGTAAAGTATAGGCCGCAGAAAGCCCGGTAATCCCCCCGCCGATAATTGCTACTCGATTTTCATTCATATGATTATGTATCATAAAAAACTTTTATTCCAGACCCCAGCTTATTTAGATATATTCTAAATAAAATTTGCAATGATGATTGGTTATTTATTAAATTAGAATCGTTCTAAATAAAGAAACTGATATTTAAGTAAAATGATTCAATTTTGGAACCACCTGAACGGATGATACAATCATTTTTAACTAAATAATTCAGTTACATCAAGTTTAGTGGCTAACGCTGCTTGAGTTCAATTATGATAACTCTTGAAAATGGCACCTCTAAAGGGTGCCATTTTTATATCTGTAAGTATGTTTTAAAATGTTTACATTCCATCGGCCTTAATCAGAAGACAATCATTTCATGAGAATCAGTATTTTGGGATGCGGCTGGCTGGGTTTCCCGCTGGCACAACATCTGTTGAATAACAATCATAAAGTAAAGGGATCTACAACAACAACGGAGAAAAAGACGAAGCTGGAAAAGGCGGGGATTGATTCATACCATTTTAAGCTGCCGAATGATTTTAACTCCGTTTCAGATAGCAATTTCTGGGATTGTAATCTTCTTTTTGTAAATATTCCTCCCGGCCGAAAAAGAGCGGATGTTTTAGAATATTTCCCTGAGATAATCAAAAAACTGATCGAAATAATTGAAGCTCATTCGATAAACAAGGTGATTTTTATCAGTTCCACTTCTGTTTACAGTCCATATGGTGGTGTAACTACGGAAGATGAAGCAGATTTTCAAAGTGCGGCCAGAGATTCCGGAAGGGCACTATTAAAAGCTGAAGAGCTGTTTTTGAATTCAAATTCATTCGCGACAATCATTATCCGGTTCGGAGGATTATACGGCTACGATCGTCATCCGGTGAAATATCTTGCAGGAAAGAAAAAATTGAAGTGTGCCAATAAACCCGTCAATCTTATCCATCAGGACGATTGTATTGGCATTATTGATAAAGTAATTGAATCGGATTTTAAACCGGGTATTTATAACGCCGTATCCGATGGACATCCCCCAAGAGAAGCCTTTTATAAATCGGCAGCAAGCCATTTCAATCTGCCGGAACCCGAATTCCTGAAAGATGACGAAACCGACTACAGGGTAGTAAGCAATAAAAAGCTGAAGGATACCTTTGAATACGAATTTCTCTATCCGAATCCCATGGATCATACACCGTAGTGTCAACTGTAAACCCGCAAAGTTTTATCCCGGAGTTGCTTCTATTTATCTAACGTACTGCCATTTCAGAAAAGAAACTTTGCGGGTTTCTTACGACATTTCATGCTTGACACGACACTAGAATACTTTTAGCATTTGTTTCAAATTCCTGCTCTGTAGTTTGCCAATAATCTGATCCGGGCAGACTAAACAAAAAAAGGAGCCCCCGGTCAAAGAGACTCCTTTAGATTTAGCAATCTATAGCTTGAGAGCTATGAGTAAAGGTGATCTACATCTTTAGCAGTTATCAATCCATTATTTTTCTCAGGAAAGCAGGTTGATCCGAATCGGTTTTATCAATCCGTTCTTCCCTGTTATTCAGAAGAGTATTTCCGCTGGCTTCCCGCCGGGATTCTCTTCTTTCTTCATATTCCTCATCCTCACCGGGAGCATTCAAATTGGTGTATTTGATATTCCGTCTGACATGCGTAGGAATGTCCAGGTTTTTCAGGTTCTTTTCTCCTTTATAGAATTCCTCGCCCGGACGGGTATAATTTCCGATTTCACTGGCTTTGGGTAAACGAACCGATCTTTTGGGTTCAGGTTCAGCCGGTTTATTAGGGGCTACGCGGGCCTTTTGCCGATCTTTGCTTAAGTCAAACCCGGTTGCTATTACGGTAACCCTCAGTTCATCTTCAAAAGATTCATCGAGTACTGTACCCAGTATGATTTCGGCATCGTCTCCGGCTTCCTGCTGAATAATAGAGGTAGCTGTTGTTGTTTCACGCATGCCAAGGTTCGAGCCTGCCGAGATATTTACCAGCACATTTCTTGCGCCCCGGATGCTTACCCCATCCAGCAGCGGTGAGTTGATTGCCTCACGGGCGGCAATTTCAGCGCGGTCGGGTCCGCTTGCGGTGGCTGAGCCCATAATGGCGGCACCCCCGTCGATCATGGTAGTGCGTACATCCGCAAAGTCAAGATTGATCAGACCCGGCATCAGGATCAGGTCAGAGATTCCTCTGGTGGCGTTATAAAGAACTTCATTCGCCATTTCAAATGCTTCCATGAGGGATGTGTTTTCATCACCCAGTTCGAGCAGCCCTTCGTTGGGTATTACAATTACCGTATCACAATTTTTCTTAAGTTCCGTGATTCCTTCAAGGGCATATTTCATGCGCACTTTGCCTTCGCAATGGAACGGGGTCGTTACAATACCGACTGTTAAAATTCCCTTGCGTTTTGCAATGCCTGCTACTACCGGTGCGCCTCCGGTTCCAGTACCACCACCCATCCCGGCGGTAATGAATATCATATCGGCGCCGTCGACGGTCTCGTCAAGCTCGTGGCGGTTTTCCTCCACGGCTTCCCGGCCGATTTCAGGACGTGCTCCTGCACCGAGGCCGTTGGTCAGATTGGTTCCTACCTGCAGGGTTATATTTGCAAAGCTGTTTTTCAGGGCCTGGGCATCCGTATTAAGTGCGATATACTCTACACTGTCAAGTCCCTTGTTTATCATATTATTTACGGCATTACCGCCGCCGCCGCCAATGCCGATCACTTTGATCTTGGCATTGTCCTGGCCTTTTTCGTCAAAACTAAATCGTGATGTTAATTCTGCCATAGTTGATCTCCTTCGTTTTAGATTGCTATGTATTGATTCTGTAGATTGCTTGTTTGTTTTATCGGGCAGCCGCTGCCGCCGGAATTAAAGTTTAAAGTTCTTTAAACCAGCTTTTCATTCGCGTGGTTATGTTTTCAATGACTTTTTCAACACCCGATCCCCTTGCCGAAGCAGGAACCATGGCCGGGTTATTCGAATTGCCTGTCCGCAGGGCATGCAGCACCAAACCTACACCGGTAGCGTAGATCGGGCTGTTCACCTCTTCTGTAAGTCCTCCTGTAAGCCCAAGCGGATGTCCTATTTTGGCATCCATGCCAAGGACTTCATTTGCAAGTGGACAAATATTCTTAATCAAAGAGCCGCCGCCCGACAGTACAACTCCCGCACTGAGAGAATCAGCATAGCCGCTTCGTTTGATTTCAATGGCTACAATTTCAAGAATTTCCTCCATCCGGGCCTGAATGATTTTAGCAAGAATGCTTTTGGTGATCTCTTTAGGAGGCCGTCCTGCAATTCCGGGAACAGTAATTACCTCATCTTCTTCAATCATATCCACAAAACACTCACCGTGTTTGTGTTTCAGTTTTTCAGCCTGGTCGTCCAGCACACTGAGTCCGACTCGGATATCATCGGTTACTTTTTTGCCGGCAACTGCAATCACAGCCGTATGCCGGATTGTATTATCCTGGAATACGGCCAGGTCGGTAGTGCCGCCGCCGATGTCTACAAGTACAACTCCGGCTTCCTTTTCTTCTTCATCCAGAACAGCATATGAAGATGCGAGCGGTTCGAGGATGATATCGGCAACCTGGTAACCGGCCCGTTCAACACACCTGTAAATGTTTTTAGCTGCCGACACCAGCCCGGTTATAATGTGTACTTCGGCTTCCATTCTCATACCGCTCATCCCTACGGGATCACTGATTCCGTCCTGGCCGTCTACCACGAATTCCTGGGGGATGACATGAATGATCTGCTGATCAGGGGGAAGCATGATTCGCTGACAATCTTCGAGAAGGCGCTCCACATCATGGATGGTAATCTCCTTGTCGCGATTGTTTATGGTGATTACACCCTTGCTGCGTATACTTCGGATATGATCGCCTGCAATACCTACGTTGACCGAATTTACCTCGATACCGGAGGCAAGCTGGGCCTGTTCCACCGCTGTCCTGATGGCACTAACCGTTTTGTCGATATTAACTACCACACCACGGTTCAGGCCGTCGCTTGGTGCTTTTCCGACACCTAAAATGTGAATCCTGTTCTGTACATCTATGGATGCAACAACAGCACAAATTTTCGTTGAGCCGATATCCAGGCCCACTACAATACGTTCATTTTCGATATTATTCATTGTTGATACCTGCTTTTATTTGATTGCTAAAATTCATCTGTTTATTTCGTTGGCAACAATTTGATTATAAAAGCGAAGATCGATGTTCCGGAATGATTCGATTCCTTTTGTTTTAACTATTTCGCTGTAAAAGGCTTCCCAGTGTTTGATTTTTCGGTCAAAGTTGTCTTTACCAAATAACAGTTTTACACCGTTTTCAAAAGTAAGGGCTACAATGCCATCCTCGTTATTCCAGGCAACTTCACTGATAGTAATCCATGCCAGTTCCGAATTTTTAAGCTCTCCCAGGAAATTCTTTACCTGCTCAAATTCCTTGCCTGAAAGGGTATCCGAGTGCGAAGCTATCCGGAATCCGTAGACCAGTGGCACATCAACAGGCTTTTCCAGAACCAGGGGAAGCTGTACGCCTTCTTCATCAAAGTAAACCTGTTCATTATTTCCGGTTATAAGTCCAATGGGTTCTCTTTCCTTTACTGAAATGACCAGGTTTCCCAATGCCCCTTTACTCACGCTGCTGTTTTTCACATAGGGCAATTTGTTGACATCATTCATTATATTCCCGTAGTCAATGCTGTCGGCATGCTGGCCTACCGGTGATGAAATGGATGCATGCATCTGTTCCGGATCTGTGAAATGATGCCCGCTGAAATCAACTTTTTTAATGATGGTGGTCTTTTCCAGGTAGTAGCCCGCCAATACGGCAACACCCATAATAAACAGAACAATGGCCAGAACGGTTTTTTTACCGCCATTACCAGGGGCGTTGCCTTTTGTATTTCTATTTGGTGATTTTCGTGTCAAATCAGCTATCTGCTTTTTAAAGTTTCGACAAAGTTTTCGGAATATTTGTAAATGTCCCCGGCGCCCATCGTGATGACTATATCGCCCGGTTCTGCAATTTTATCCAGCTCTTCCGGCAACCGGTTTTTATCCGCTACATAATTCACATTCCGGTGGCCAAATTTTTTGGCTGTATCGGAAATAAGTTCTCCGTTCACACCTTCTATCGGTTTTTCTCTGGAAGGGTAGACATCGGTAACCACCAGCACTTCGGCATCAAAAAACGAGAGGCCGAATTCCTGGTACATTTTTTGAGTTCTTGAATAGAGATGCGGCTGAAATACGGCAATAATCCGCCTGTCTTTCCAACCGCTTCGTGCAGCCGTAATGGTAGCCTGCACCTCGGTGGGATGGTGCGCATAGTCGTCAATAACCAGGATCTCATTGGCATCCGCTTTTTTCTGAAACCGACGGTAAACACCTTCGAATCTCTCAAGTCCCGATTTGATTTTTTCAAAAGGCATGCCCAGCTCAAGTCCCACTGCAACCGAAGCAAGTGAATTTTTTACATTGTGATCACCGGGTGCTTTTAGCTGAATTTCTCCAAGAATATCATCCTCATAAAGAACCGTAAATGAACTGTAAAAACCTTTTTTCTCTATATTGATGGCACGAACCTGCGCCTGCGGTGTAAATCCGTAGCTTATGGTGCGGCGTTCAATTTCGGGCAATATGCTTCTCACTGCGGGATCATCAAGGCAAACCACAACCACACCATAAAAGGGGACTTTATTTGCGAACTCAACAAAAGCCCGTTTTACATCTTCAAGGTCTTTATAAATATCAAGATGTTCGGCTTCAATGTTTGTGATTACAGCCAGTGAAGGCGAAAGCCTTAAAAATGTCCTGTCAAATTCATCGGCTTCTACAATGATGATATCGCCTGAACCGACTACTGCATTGGTCTTGTCAAAACTGTGAACACGGCCGCCAACTATGATGGTTGGGTCAAAATCTCCGTCCTGAATTACATGCCCGGAAAGGGTGGTAGTAGTTGTTTTGCCATGAGTACCCGCAATCCCGATACCGTACTTCATTCTCATTAGTTCGGCAAGCATTTCAGCTCTTTTAATCACGGGGATCTGTTTTTCAAGAGCCGCTTTGGTTTCAACATTTTCACCGGCTTTTACAGCGCTTGTATAAACTACTACGTCAGCGTTTTCAATATTTTTTTCATCATGGCCCTTGTAAATCGTGGCTCCAAGTTCTTCAAGCCGCCGGGTGGTATCACTCAGGCTGTTATCCGAACCGGTAACTGTGTATCCGCGAATGAGAAGTATTTCGGCAATACCGCTCATACCAATTCCGCCGATTCCCACCATATGGATGTGACGGGTCCGGCCGAATACGGGTTGTGTCTGTACGCCTTTTTTACTCATTTCTGGTATTTCAATTTCATTCAGATTCCGGTTCAATTTTTTTTATGGCTTTTTATCAGTTCTATTACTTCCGTGGCGATACGGACAGCGGCATCGGGTTTGGCCATATTTTTTGCTGCCTCCGACATCCCGGCTAATTTTTCCGGGTTGGTAATGACAGATTCGACTGTTTCAAAAAGTTTTTCGTTTATATTCCTGTCTTCCAGCAACTCGGAAGCCCGGTTTTTAACCATCGATTCGGCATTCTTTTTCTGATGGTCTCCTGCCACATTCGGCGAGGGTACGAGGATGGATGGTTTACCGGTCACCATCAGTTCACTGCATGAACCCGCACCAGCCCGGCTGATTACAAGGTCGGCTGCCGCATAAGCCGAAGGCATATTATCGATGTATGCCGTCAGGCGAAGGTTTTCATATTGACTCGGTTCAATCCGTTTTTCAATTTCATCCAAATATTTTTCACCGCACTGCCAGATGATTTGCAGGCCAAGTTCATCATGAAGCCGTTTGACGTGACGGGCCATTGCTTCATTAATGGATTTTGCACCGCCGCTGCCACCGATAATGAGCAATGTTTTTTTGTTCGGCGAAAAATTGTATTTAGCCAGGGCTTCATCCTTTTCGGTTTCAGTCAATTCTTTTCTCACCGGGTTGCCAGAAAGTATAATTTTCTTATCATCCAGATACTCGGCAGCGTCTTCGAAAGCCGTATAAATGATACTCGCATTTTTGGAGAGCAGCCGGTTGGTCACGCCCGGATAACTGTTCTGCTCCTGAAGGATGACGGGTATCCCAAGCCTTGAAGCAACCCATCCGGCAGGACCCGCTGCAAAACCGCCACAGGCGATCAATGCATCGGGCCTGAATTTTAAAATAATTATAAGGCTCTGAACAAGGCTTATAATCAGCTTCAATGGAAACAGCAGGTTTTGAATGGTCAGCCTTCTGTGAAAACCGCTGATCCAGATACTTTTGATTTTAAATCCTGCTTTCGGCACTGCCTGCCACTCCATCCGGTCTTTTGTACCTACAAAAAGTATTTCAGCTTCAAGCTGCCTGTCAAGAATGGCCCGGGCGATAGATATGGCCGGGTATACATGACCACCCGTACCACCGGCTGCCATAAGCACTTTAACCGGGCTTACGGCAGCGGTGAGGGTGTCTGTAGATGATATGTTCTTGCTTGCAGCTATCATGATTCAGCTGTTATAAAAATTTCGTTTATTGTTTTGATTATGCTTGGAAATATTCATGAGTATTCCGATCATCAAGCCGGTAAAGAGCATGCTTGTGCCTCCGAAACTGACAAACGGCATTGGAAGGCCGGTTACGGGAAAAAGTCCGGTGGCTACGGCCGCATTTGTAAATCCATAGAGGGCAATCATAAGCGTACATCCGCAGGCAAGCAGGGTACCGAGGTTATCTTCCGCTTTTTTTGCAATGATCCCGATGCCACGATACAGAATCACAATAAATGCCAGTATAACCGATCCTGCCCCGATCATTCCGTACTCTTCGGTAATGATTGCAAAAATGAAATCGTTATATGGAGCCGGAAGAAAATCACGCTGGGTGCTTTTGCCGATGCCCACTCCGAAAATATGGCCTCGTGCAATGGCAATATGTGCCTGCTGTGCCTGGTATCCTTCACCCGGCTCAAATTCATCGTTACTAATTTCCGTAAGCTGCTGTGCATATTGAACAACGCGGCTTTGCCTTTCTGTTGAACTTAATATGAGTGCAGAAGCACCAACAAGCCCTATCAAAACCAATCCGAAAATGTGCAGGGTACTTATGCGGCCGATAAACATCAGAAGCAGGCAGCAGCCTAATAAAAGGGCGGCAGAACTGAAATCCTGAAGGGCAATAAGCCCACATGTAATGGTAATCCATACCATAAGGGGTAGAAATGCGCGCTTGAAGTCTTTAATATACTCCTGTTTTTCGTACAGAAGAACAGCTACATGCAGTACCAGGGCAACCGCAGCGAAGGATGCCGGCTGAAACGAAAAAGCCCCGATGGTCAGCGATCTTCTTGCCCCGAAAACAATATCGCCATACACCATTACCGCCAAAAGCAAGAGCCAGGAAAAGACAAGTGCAACCCGGCTGAAACGTGCGATAAAGCGGTAGTGGCATTTTGATATGATCAACATCACCAGAAATGCTATGCCGAGCTTGATGATATGATCCGAAATCAAAGCCCCGGCTGTTGTTCCCCTCGCCTCCGCGAAATAGGCGATAGATGAATAGACAGCAAGCACACCGAATATCATCAGCATGATAACCGATACCAGCAGAACCCTGTCGCTGCCATTTTTCCTCGTATCGACATCTTCGGGCGAAGTGCCCATGATCGAAGAGAGTTTGCTATTTGGTGACGTGTAAATCAATGTCTGTTTATAATTCTTTTAAATCGGGTTTATAATTCAAGTACTGCTTGTTTAAAGTGATGCCCGCGGTCTTCATAATTCTTAAACATGTCGAAAGAAGAGCAGGCAGGGCTCAGTAAAACCACTTCCCCTCTTTTGGCTTTGTTCCGGGCAATTTTAACAGCTTCTTTCATCGAACCTGCTCTAATGATATAAGGCGCAATTCCGTCAAGCTGTTTGCAGATCGGTTCTGTGGCCTCACCGATTGCGATCACGGTATGGACTTTCTCACGAATCTGCGGTTCAAGTTTTGTATAATCGTTTCCCTTATCACGCCCGCCAAGAATCAGAACCACCGGTTCCCGGAAGCTGTCGAGAGCACACCAAACGGAATTGATGTTGGTGGCTTTGCTGTCATTTATATATTGAACACCTTTTAATTTGCGTACCGGTTCCAGCCTGTGCTCTACTCCGCTGAATGTTTTCAGGCTTTCACGGATCCAATCGATAGAGATATCTGAAACCCGTGCTGCAAGAGCCACAGCCAGGCTGTTATTTACGTTATGGTGTCCGGGTAACTGAATATCTGCAAATGGCATAAGGAATTCCTCATTCCGGTCTAATTTTAAGATGATATTTTTGTCTTTGATGAATGCTCCGCGATTCAGTTCGTGCGTGTTTGAAAATCCAAGCATTTTCGGTGCCGATGGGGATTCCATTCTCGCTTCGGTAAACTTTTTAATAACAGGATCATCATAATTATAGATAAACCAATCTTCTTCCGCCTGGTTTTCGGCAATCCTGAATTTAGCCCGGCTGTATTTTTCAAAGTCGTTATCATAACGGTCCAGGTGATCAGGCGTAATATTGAGAATCATGCTGATTTTCGGATGAAAGGCATCTATGTGATCAAGCTGAAAGCTGCTGATTTCGAGAATGGCTCCCATGTCGGGAGAGGTTTTTTCAACTACCTCCGAAAATGCCGTACCGATGTTGCCTGCAAGAATATGATCCCGTTTAGCGGTTTTCCATGTATGGGCAAGCCAGTTGGTTACGGTTGTTTTTCCATTGCTGCCTGTTACAGCTATTATGGGACTTCTGTTGAACCAGCTTGCTGCTTCAATTTCCGAATAAACTTCTTTGCCCTGTTCAATATAGTTCCTGATGATTGGAGACGAATCAGGAACACCCGGACTTGTAACCAAAAAATCACCTTTAAAGGCCTGTTCCGAATGCACGTTCTCTTCGAACATTATCTCATTTTCTTGCAGCCTGATTTTGTACTCTTCATGGATAGAAGCATTATCAGTTACGAAAACCGAGGCTCCTTTCTTTTTCAGGAGGCAGGCAGATGCAATACCGCTTCTGGCGGCTCCCGCTACGACGATATGTTTCTTCTCTACGTTTTTCATCGCAGTTTCAGGGTTAAAAGGCTTAAAATTCCAAGCAGTAATGCAATAATCCAGAACCGGACTACAATTTTGGATTCCGGCCATCCCACCTTTTCAAAGTGATGGTGAATGGGAGTCATAAGGAAAATCCTTCTTCCAGCGCCGTATTTTTTGCGTGTATATTTGAACCAGGTTGTCTGTATGATGACGGAAAGGGTTTCAAAAAAGAAAATTCCCAAAATGATAGGCAACAGCAGTTCCTTGTGAATCATCACGGCAATGGCTCCAAGGGCACCTCCAAGTGCGAGCGAGCCGGTATCTCCCATAAATACGGATGCAGGATGCGTATTGTACCAGAGAAAGCCTATACACGCACCGAAAAGCGAGGCACAGAAAATGGTGAGTTCACCGGCACCCGGCAGGTACATAATATTCAGAAAACCGGAGAAGTCAACCCGGCCTGATACGTACGCAAAAATTCCGAGTACGATACCGCCAATAGCGGAAGTTCCGGATGCAAGGCCATCAAGCCCGTCGGTAAGGTTGGCGGAATTACTGACGGCCGTAATGATAAATATCACAACCGGGATATATATCAGCCAGCCCAGCTCGGCTCCGAAGATGGCATAATCTATATTCACATTTTTCAGAAAAGGAACGGTGGTAAGCGTGTTAAAATCGGAAAATGCAGGCCACCAGTACAGAACGCTGCCCAGCACCAGGCCGGCAAAGACCTGTCCTGCCACTTTAAATCTGCCGGCCAACCCGCTCTTGTCTTTTTTTACCACCTTGATATAATCGTCTACAAATCCCACGACGCCAAGCAGTAATGTAACGAAGATGATCATCCAGGTATAAATATTATCCATTTTCATCCACAGAAAAGCAGGAATCAAAGTGGCAAGAAGAATGATGACGCCGCCCATGGTAGGGGTGTTGCTTTTTGCGAGGTGAGAGTCGAGCCCGATATCATCCCGTATAACCTCACCCAGTTGCATTTTTTTTAGCCAGTTGATAATACTTCGGCCTACCAAAAGGCTGATGATTAAAGCCATTGCAGTGGCAAAAGCCGTGCGGGTTGTTATAAATTCGAACGCACCAAATCCCGGTGGTGCATATAATTCGTCCAGGTAACTTAAAATTTCGTATAACATCAGGCGACCTCCGTTTTTTCGGGTTCGCCGTTTTTCTGGGAAAGTGCATTTCGTGCAATTTCCCTGTCATCAAAATGACTGCGCTCTCCGTTTATCTCCTGGTAGGTTTCATGTCCCTTGCCTGCAACAAGAATAATATCGGAAGATACGGCCCGTAAAATGGTACTTTTGATGGCTTCTTCTCTTGAAACGATAACTTCGGGATTGAAATCCGGAGAAAAACCGGTCAATATTTCTTCTACAATGCTTTCGGGAGATTCGGTTCTCGGATTGTCGCTTGTAACAACTACGCGATCACCAAATTTTTCAGCTATTGCAGCCATTTGCGGCCTTTTCGTCCGGTCTCTGTCGCCTCCGCAACCGAAGATGATGGTCAGTTTCTGATCTTTCTCTTTTAAAGCATGCAATGTTGAAGAAACATTTTCAAGCGCATCGGGGGTGTGCGCATAGTCTACAAATACAGCCGGGTAATGTGCTGGCTTTTCATCTTTAATAACCGGTTCAAGCCGGCCCGGTGCCCCGAAACAGGACACGGCCACCTTTGCAAGGCCGTCTTCGTTGAATCCAAGGCACCTGCATACCAAAAAGGCCTGGGCAAGATTGCGGGCATTGAAATCACCCACGAGTGGTGACCGGAGAGTTATTCCGTCAATATCCAGAAGCATGCCGGTATGGTTCATTTTAAGGATTTTGCACGGAACTCCCTTTCCGCCTTTAAATGAAAAAAAGATTTTTTCCGCGTTAGTTGAATCCACCATAAAATCTGCATAGGAGTCATCCGCATTTACCACAGCTTTAGCCAGATGATTAAGTGAATTAAAAAGGATTTTTTTTGCTTTTGCATACTCTTCCATCGAACCGTGGTAATCCAAATGATCGAGGCTCAGATTGGTAAATGCGGCAACGTCAAACGAAATCCCGTTAACCCGTTTCTGATGCAGGGCGTGTGAAGAGACTTCCATCACAAGGTGAGTAGAGCCGGCGGTCTCCATCTTCTTCATATCGGCTGCAATTTCAGCCGCATCGGCAGTAGTTAGACGGCTTGATTCTCGCTTGTCATTAACTCTTTTTTCGACTGTTCCGAGTAAGGATGCCTCTGTATCCAGCTTTCGCAACAACTGCCACACAAGAGTTGCAACTGTGGTTTTGCCGTTTGTACCCGTTATGCCAATGATTTTCAATTTTCGGGCCGGATTGTCCTGCAGCAGTTGTGCAACGTGCCCAGCAAGTTCTCTTGTGTTTTTTACCAGGATGATAGTGGCTGCGGTCTCTTTAAAAGCTTCCGGTGCTTCTTCACAAATGATAACTGATGCTTCTTTTTCAATAACTTCTTTGATGAAATGATGTCCGTCTGTCCGGGTGCCGCGAAGGGCTATAAAAACATCGTTCTTTTTAATATCTCTGGAATCGGTACGCAGTATTCCCATCTGCGACGGTTCACTTCCGTAAACAGCAATAGGGTTACAAATTTTTAGTAGCTCTTTAAATTTCATACTACTTCTTAACGGATGAAATGATTGTCGCTGCTTCTTCCATCGATTTGGCTTTGCCCTGTACAGTTACCGTTCTTCCTTTGGTCATCAGGTCGCCGGTACGCGGAAACTGTGAATAGATAGTACCTGATCCTTTTTTGACAATTTTAAAACCGAGATCAGATAAAATATATGTAGCCTGGCGCATGTTTAACCCGCGCAAATCCGGGATTTTGGCATATCCGTCGGGAATGCTTTCACCTGTATCATTTCCCAACTCCAGTTTGATCCGAATGTTTCCGTCAATCGGGGTACCCGGTTCCGGATTTTGTGAAACGACAAGATCACCCGAACCTGAAACCGAGTAAGAGAGATCGAGTTTCTCAAGGAGTGATGTTGCTTTGCCTGAATCAAGCCCGTTGAGAAATGGAACATGCGCATAATACGCAGGCTCCATTTCGGATGGGGTAATAGTTCGCTTGATCTGCGGATCAAGCCCCGCAATGCGGGTAGCCGTCTGTTTAAATACCGACCCGGCGGTGAAGCCGCCGTAGATGCTTGTTCTGGGTTCATCCAGCAAGACATAGATCAGGTATTTGGGATCCTCAACGGGAAAGAATCCGGTAAATGACGCCCTGTAAGAGGCACGGTATCTGCCGTCTATAAATTTTTGAGCCGTCCCTGTTTTGCCGGCAATGGACAATCCTTCAACGCGAGCCCACTCGGCAGTGCCGGAATCAGAAATCACTTCCTGAAAGACCGGCAAAAGCTTTTGAATCGTTTCTTTATCGGCAATACGCCTCACTTCGGACGGACGGGTTTCTTTAACCACGTTTCCGAATTCATCGGTAATTTTTTCAACAACATAGGGTTTCATCAGGATGCCGTTATTGGCAAAAGCGGCATAGGCCTGGGCAATTTGCAGCGGAGTAGCCTGTACCTCGTAACCGATAGACATCCAGGGCAGTGTTACTTTACTCCATTCATAGGGTTTTTGCAGCCTGCCTTCTACTTCGTTAGGCAGGTCAATATTTGTCGGGGTGCCAAAGCCAAGGTTTCTGGCATATTGATAATAAATTGAATTGTCGAGCCGCATGGCAATTTCGGAAGTGGCAATGTTAGAAGACTTGGCTATTACTCCCTTGAAATCAAGCGTGCCCAGCGGGTCGTGATCGCGCATCCACTGGCCAAAAATCTGTTTTCTGCCGTCTTCAGGTGTTTCAAAGATTTCATCAAAATCTACCACGCCTTGCTCAATAGCAGCCAGGGCTGTAGTCAGCTTAAATGTTGAACCCGGCTCCATCATATCTGAAATAGCATTGTTCCTCCGGTTTTCATTTTCAATGGCCGCAGGTGTATTCGGGTTGAACGACGGGTAGTTGGCCATGGCTCTAACAGCACCGGTTTTTGTTTCAAGGATGATGACGGTGCCTTTTTTGGCCATATGTCTTTCTATTCCCTTCTTTAGCTCTTCTTCAGCAATGGCCTGCATAAAGACATCGATCGTGGTATGTATGGAGTGGCCCTGCTCCGGCCTTTTTCTTGGGGCTCCTACATAGGCAAAGATCCGGTTCGACCTGTCTCGCCGAACTTGCTGCAGGCCGTCTTCCCCTCTTAAAACGGAATTGTACTGAGACTCCAATCCGGTAACGCCGTCCATATTGTGGTTAACAAATCCGAGTACATGAGCTGAAAGGGTGCCGAAATTGTAGTTGCGGCGGTATTCTTCTTCTAAAATAAGCCCGCGAACATCCAGAGCCTGCAACTGTTCGTATGCTTGTGCTGAAATGTTTTTTTCAAGAACCACATATCGCGACCGCGATGGTGCGCTTCTGATTTTACTAAGATAATATTGAGGCGAGCGGCTTGTGTTTTCGCTGAGTGTCCGGCAGATTTCTTCGATAGTGGCAGATTTCATTTCCGGTACTTTCGGGTCTATGGCTACTTTATAGGCAACAGAATTGGTAGCCAGGAGGCTGCCGGTTGTGTCGTAAATATTGCCTCTCTGGGCGGGAATAGTGAGATAATCAATTGTTTGAGTGCTCCAAAGTTCCCGCAGTCCGCTTCCTTCGAGAAAATTAATTCTCAGTATCTGTGTAACGATCCCGAATGGCAGCAGCAACACCAGGCCAAAAACGAGATACATTCTGTTAATTATGGAGCTTCTTTCATTCATTGAATTTTTATTCCTCAATCAAAAGCACCTTGTCGGCCGGACCCGCATTTACAAATCCGTTTTCCTGTGCTTTTTGATAGATCTCTTTCGGACCTATCATTCTGTCGTACATCAGCCTTTTTTCATCGTACAGCCGCTTGGCCCTGTTGTATTCGAGCTCAAGCTGCTGAACTTCACGCAACAACTGCTGCGTGCTGAAAACATGGCTGAGATATAGAAGCCCGCAAACTCCGATCAGGAAGCTTGCGAGAATAACTTTCCAGGGGGTGATAACTGGAAGTTTTTTTTTTGATTTTGGGGTTTTGTGTATGCGTTTATTGGATGGCGCATTTCCGTCTGTCATAGAACCTTTAAATGCCTTAAAACTGACCGGTGACTGCATTTTTTTTCTTTTTGCATCGCCGGCCGGCCTGCGCCGGTTCGGTTTTATTTTTTTTTGCTGCAATGGGGATTTTATCAGCATCTAATCCTCCTTCTTTTTTTGAGCTGCACGCAAGCGTGCACTCCGCGCTGCGGAATTCGATTTGATTTCGCCCTCATCCGGCCTGATAACAGATTTGGTCAATACTTCAAACGGGGTAATTCTGTTACCGTAAAAATCTTTTTCAACTTTATCTTTATGGTTGCCGCTGCGGAAAAATACTTTCACTATGCGATCCTCAAGCGAGTGGTAGGAGATAACCACCAGCCTTCCGCCGGGCTTCAAAATTTCAAGAGATCCGGTTAGGGCTGATTTCAGCATGTCAAGCTCCCGGTTCACCTCAATACGGATTGCCTGAAACACCCTGGCAACCGATTTTACAACATGCGGCCCGTACACTACACTTTTTATGATCTCCCTGAGTTCTGTGGTTGTTTCAACCGGACGATTTTCAATAATTGCTTTTGCAATCTGACGGCTCAATCTCTCTTCACCGTAGTGAAAGATGATATCACGAAGCCTGGAGTATTCAAATTCGTTTACGACCCGGTAAGCTGAAACTCCACTCATCTCACTCATTCTCATATCAAGCGGGCCTTCTTCCTGGAAACTGAAACCTCTGCCGGGCTCCTTTATTTGATGAGTAGAAACCCCGAGATCGAAGAGTATCCCGTTAATTTTTCCGTGATAATCAGGGTGGATCAGTGTGGTGATCTGGCCGAAATTACCATGCAGAGCGTTAAACCGGTTATTATTGCCGATCCTTTCAGTGGCTGCATCGAGAGCTTCACGATCCTGGTCGACGCCGAACAGCATGGAATTTGAATTCGTAGCTTCAAGAATAGCTCTGCTGTGGCCGCCTCCTCCAAGAGTTGCATCAACGTAGATGCCGGACTTATCTGTAACCAACAGGTCAACAGCCCTGTTCAGCAACACGGGAATATGCTTGTGATATTTGGCCATTTCAAGAATCATCTTTCTCTTCGCTATCTCCCATTACCTGTTCAAATAGATCCTGGTAAACCTCATCATCGAGGTTGTTGTCAATTTCTTCGAGTTTGTCTGGTGCCCAGATTTCAATGCGTTCACCCATGCCGATAAATATGGCACTGCCATCGATACCGGACCACTCCTTTAGCTGGGGTGAAATCGCAATCCGGTTCTGCTTGTCGAGGGTAACGTCCTCGGCATATCGCAAAAAATTTCTCTTGACTGTTCTTCCCTGTCGTGAGAAGCTGTTAATTTTTGACAGTTTATCTTCTACAGCTTCCCATTCATCCTGTGGGTAGAGATAAAGGCAGGCTTCAAGTCCTCTCAAAAGGGTAAAGCGCTCCTGAGCATCCGGTGAGAGCGCCTTGCGCAGCCTTGACGGAAGGGCAACTCTTCCCTTTTCGTCGACACTGTGTTCATATTCCCCTTTAAAACTTGGCAAAGTCAGTCAGAATTGAAAGTTTACGATTGAATGAAAGAGGGCGAAATGAAAACAATGACAGATGTTACACTTTTCCCCACTTCTACCCACTTCACTCCACAATGTAATTTATTGATACCTAAATTGTCAAGGAATTTTGAAAAAAAGATTAAAAATTTAATCCGGAGGCATTTTTTACAATCAGGTGAAATCCTGTTAAATGATATTGGAAGAGGTTTTATGCACTTTCAGGCGTAGGTAAAAGCAGAATATTTTTGTCCGTTGTGAGGGTAAGTGGGTAAAAGTGGTGGGGAATTTAATAAAAAAAGCCCGCACCTGGGATGATGCGGGCTTTGGTTTTAAAGTTATTGCTTTGGATTACTTAATCAGCATCATTTTACGTACCTGTGTGAAATTATCTGCTTGAATTCGATAGAGGTACATACCGCTTGAGAGATTGGACGCTTCAAACGAAACCGTATGTGATCCGGCCGAACGCTGACCGTTTACGATGGTTGCAACCCGTTGGCCAAGTGTGTTAAACACATCAAGCCGTACATCAGATGCCGCAGGCAGTGTAAATGTGATCTGTGTTGACGGGTTGAACGGATTCGGGAAATTTTGTTCCAATTCGAACTCTATGGGCTGCTCGGTGAATAAATCACCTTCGTTACTTGTTACCACTCCGCGGCTGAAGGTTACCGTAAAGTCTTCTGCGGGATATTTGATATTTTCTCCGTCGGATGCGACTACGGTCCATTTTATCGTGGCATCTTCTCCCACACCAACTCCGAAACTTTCAAGAACCGTTTCAATAAATGCATTGGTTACCGTTAGCGTGGTTGCTACTCCTGCATTATCGGATGGAATGTTAAGAAGCGGTATGCTGAATAGCAGATCCGGTGTAGTTGCTATCCACTGGTAGGTAATATCACCTTCTGAAGCGGCTGTTTCCCATGTAACTACCACTTGTTCGGTAGATTCTCCTTCCACCTGAATTGTGGCTCCGTTTTCGGGTGCAGTAAGGTTAAATGAAGCAATGGCATCAGGATCCTGGAAATCTCCCAGTTTACGGGGAACGATTTGGACGGTACTTCCGAACTGGGTGACGTATCCAATAACATCAACGGGTTCAACGGGAACCGGTGTTCCGATGTAGGTCTCCTCATCTTCCTCAAGAATGGATTCAACGATACGATCGGTGCGAAGTGTGAACGTATTTTGATCGGAATCCTCAATTGTGTAATTGACCCCGTTAGCCCAGGTATCGGGTTCACCGTCAGGAATAGTAATCGTAACATTTTCAATTAATACAAGCTGACCCTGGGTAGGAGCGGGTGTATCGCTTGATGCCCCCTCGAACAGCAGTTCGGGTATAGTTCGTTTTACAGGGAATATTTGGTTATCCTCTGAACTTGCAGGCCCCGGATCTTCTACAGGAACAAATTGAAGCAATCCATTGAAAATCGACAACGTTCCCTGTAAGCCGGTAATGCCATCATTTCGGCTGTAGTCAGTTGTTATGATGCCATCATCATCATCAAAGACAATTCCTCCGGTAGCATCAGTCACAACTTTACGTCCGCGGAATGTAGAATTGAAGGTCAGGAAAGCTTCCGTTGTCAGCTCATAGACAGTAGTGCCATCCGGATTTTGAGCGCGCAGTTCTGCAATTGAACCAACCTCAACCGGCCCGGCAGGTTCAGCAAGAAGCACTGTGGTACCGTCGGATAAAACCGCCAACAGGCCGAATTGATTACCGTTAGTCACATTTGCCTCATCGAAAAACCCGGTTGCGAGGACAGTCAGTGCAGCTCCCTCGAGGCCAAGGTCGGCAAGAGGTGCGGAAAATTCAACCAGCACCGCTCCGCCAGAGCCCGCAACACCGATTGTTTCATTAACAGGGTCTAACGGCACATAGCCGGTAAAATCCGGATATGAAAGGTTTGTAACAGCAGGAGTACCACCTGTCTGTTCAAGGAAAATATCCACAGCAGGAGCATCCGGTGAACCGTGGTGTATATTTACTTCAACGGTAGCTGGGTCATCGGCTGACAACTTCGCAGGATTGAAAATTTCGAGACTGAAAGCTGCTGCGTCTGTAAACTGGGAAGGATCAAGCACGCCTGAAGCTGCGGCAATGTAGTTTTCATCCTCGGTCAGGTTTACGGTGATCGGCCCTACGGCGTTATCGATACCGGCACCTTCGGGTGCAATTTCAATATCGAGATCGACGCCGGCCGGTACTTGAAGGAACGAGGTCGCATCCCTGAAGGACACGGCTTCAAGAAATAATTCTCCGTTTACGTAAATGTCGACCGAACTCACTGCCGGGTCCGGTGAATTGTGAATAATCTGGAGATTGGCAGCAGGTCCCGTTACTCCACCAAGGTCGGCCACATCAGTCTCAAGAATTCCAAGAAGCTGATAACCGGCAGTAGGATCAGAGAAATCGAATTGACTTAAAACACCATTGAAATCAAAATTTGTAACTATTTGTGTTCCGTCCAAATCTGAGTCGCCATCATTGGGAACCCTGAAAGAAACGGCTCCGCTTTGATCGGAGGCATCCGTGATATCATAAGTTGTGGCTTCTTGAAAATTTACATCTCCAGCTGCGTCCAGAGTCACATCACTGACTGAGATCAACTGTGATTCAAAATTTTCACCGTTTGCAGCAAGGTCGGCAAGCGTTACTACGACAGGATCGGGAAGTGTAACACCCTGTTCAAGGATCTCAAATTCAATAAGATCGGAGCCGTTTACCTGAAGCAGTTGTCTGAATTCAGATATAAAACCTGAAATACTGAGCCTGCTTCCCTGTGTAATGGTACCATCTGCAACCATAGAATTAAAATCGCCTGAAGTTTGGCGGATAGTAATACCGGCTGTTTCATCTTGAATATAAGTGAAGTCACCTTTAGAGCGTGTAACGGTTCCCTCAAATATAGCCAGCTCTTCAAAACCTTTGTTTCTTGCACCGGCAATGTCAACTCTGACCTCACTTTCGATGTAAAGAAGATCAGTTTCACCGTTTGGTTCGACAGTCAATATTTCCGCTTCTTCGCCATTATTATTTGAAGCCGGATCTAAGAATCCGCTTGCAAGCCCAATGCCAGCATCACCGGCTACATCTATGGCATCAAGCACGAAAGTTTCTATGGTTGTAGTAGTGCCTGCAAGGTTTACATCCAGAAAAAAGAGTCCCTCGGGTACAGATAATTTAGTTGTGATATCCGAATATGCGAGGCCGGATGCAAGCGTTGCCACGTCTCTTGCAATGATGTCGACAGCAGGTATGTCAGTTGCCCCATGATACAGAAAGAATTCAACTGTATTGGGGTCAGAACTTGCCTGAAGCGCTCCCGGAATAACGTCAAGGGTAAATGAAGTATCAATGCCATCGGGATTTGCAGCAAAAGATCCCGGGTCGAGTACACCTCTTGCAATTACATAATAGGTTTCGTTTTCGTCTAAAACAATATTATCAAATTCAATTCCATTTGATATATCATCGCCGGAAACGGTAACAGTTATTGTAAGCGCTTCACCGGCAGGTAAATCAACAAAAGGCGTGGCAGTCCTGAAAGCAAAAGATTCGAGAGTCAATTCACCATTTACATAGACATCTACAAGTTCTGCAGCCGGATCAGCAGAGTTATGGATAATTTGAACAGGTGCAGTAATGGCCGGTTCTGAACCGCCAATGGCAGTACCGGTAACCTGAATATTATCAAAACGGTTGTTGCCGGCACTTGATGTTGCACCATCCAATATGATACGAACGGCAAAATCCGGATTGTCATTCGCGTCAGCTACTCCGGAAAAATCAACTGTACGAACCTGGCTTTCCAACCAGGAATTATCAAGTTCCTCAGTAAATGTATTTATTGTTGTCCACGTAACACCATCCGTTGTATACTGAACTTCTTGAGAATTAAATCCGGTACTCGTTGCACGCGTTGCATAGGACAGAGATACATTTTCGAAGCCGGTAGTTGGAAAAGCCAGATCAAAATAAGCACCGTTATTTTCAAACTCTCCACCAACTTCAGCACCACCCCTTGGCACAAAACTTCCGCCATTCACTTCACCGTCAATACCGTTTATGGAAGTTCCGCCAAAGGTGACGGCTTCAGTAAAATTGTAGGTGATTTCCCCGGTGCCCTGAGTAGCTGCAATTGGCTGTACCCAGTTGTTATCCGGTAAATTTTCATTAAAGTTCCAGTAATGAATTAGATCCTGCGCCTCCGCAGTTGCTGATAGTCCCAAAAATAAAAAAAGCACACTGAATAGCGTGCCCATCTTTGTAGCGTTTTTCATAAATCCGCCTCGTTAAATTTAAGTTTTAGTTAGATTAGTACTACTCCGTACCGGATTATAATAAAAATTTTAGAATGATTCGTTCTTGTAGAAGAAATTATGAGTAAAAACAGCATTTTTTCTAAGATTTTTAGAAATCCAAGACCAATTAACATTGTTTAGAACAGAGGAAAAATTATCCGGTTCATGTAAATTACATGCAATGTTTCTTTGCTTAGAAATTACCCTCATTTTTTGATAGCTTTCCCCGGTTATGAAGCATCTTCAATTTGTTGATATCGCATTCCCGACTGCTGTCAGAAGTGTGTTTACCTATCATGCCCCGGCCAAAATGGATATCAGGCCGGGAATGAGAGTGTGGGTTCCTCTTCGCAATGAGTATGCCATTGGCATGGCAGTGCAGGTGCACGGCCGCAAACCGGAATTCAAAACCAAACCGGTAGAAAGAATCCTGGATGATGAGCCGGTTATGGACAAAAACATGCTGCTGCTTACCGAATGGATCCACAGGTTTTATTACTGTAGCTGGGGAGAGGCGATACAGGCTTCACTGCCGGTGGGACTCAATTTTCAATCGGAAAAAATTCTGAAGATCAAAAAAGGTTTTAAGGGTGGCCTTGACAAAGATGAACTGGAACTTGTTGATGCGGTCGAGGAAAATGAAATCACCCTGGACGAAGCCAAAAAAAGATGGCAGGATGGTAGAAAATCCGGCTTGCTGAAAAAACTGATCAGGAGTAAAGTGATCACAGTATGGGAGGAGCCAAGACAAAAAATCGATTACCGTACTGAAAAATACTGGGAACCGGCTGTTGACATGAGTGCTGAGAAACTGATTGAAAACCTTCCGGGTAACAAAAAAGATCTGAAATGGGTAAAGGCGTTTCGGAAAGTCACTAAAATGGATCTCCCGGCCTCTCACAAATCGCTGTTAGAGGTTGACGGAATTACAGGATACACCCTCAGGCGTCTTGAGCAGGAGGGATGGCTGAGATCGACAGACCTTCCTCTGAAAAGTATGGATTCAAATCACGGATCATACGAGCCTGAAAAAATCAAAAAACTTTCAGAGCAGCAGGAAGAGGTCTATAATAAAATCCGGAATGCGCTTGAAAGCCGTTCATACAAAAGCTTTCTGCTATATGGAGTGACCGGTTCCGGCAAAACCGAAGTTTATATCCATGCCCTGAAACTCGCGCTGGAACAGGGAAGGGGCGGATTGGTCCTGGTGCCTGAAATAGCGCTGACACCGCAGACCGTCCGCCGGTTTTACCAGATATTCGGAGATCAAATTGCCGTTTTGCACAGCCGTCTGAGCGGAAGGGAACGGTTTGAAGCCTGGCAAAGCCTGAAATCCGGTGAAAAGAAAATTGCGATCGGGCCTCGCTCGGCTGTATTTGCACCGGTTCAAAATCCCGGATTGATTGTGGTAGATGAGGAACACGACTCTTCATACAAGCAATTTGACCCTGCTCCTCGTTACCATGCAAGAGACGTGGCTATTGTCAGGGCAAATATGAACAATGCAGTTGTTATCCTGGGCTCGGCAACACCAGGCATGGTCTCGATTGAAGCCGTGAGAAAAAAGAAACACGAAATGCTTCAACTCCCGCAGCGCCCATCGGGAACCATGCCCGAGGTGCAGGTTCTCAATTTGATAGAATACAAAGGCGCTATGAAGGGCCCGTTAACAGTTCAGTTGTATGAAGAAATTCAGAGGGCATTGGGCCGGAAAGAGCAGATCATCCTGTTGTTCAACCGGCGCGGTTATGCTTCCTATATGCAGTGTGAAGATTGCGGACATATTCCCCAAAGTCCTGAGTGCTCTGTAAGCCTTACCTATCACAAGAAGAAAAATATTTTACTTTGCCACTATAGCGGCTATTCGCGAAAGGCAGACACGCATTGTGAACTTTGTGGTTCACCGAAAATGAAAACCAAAGGGAGCGGCACTCAACAGGTTGAAGAGGAAATCCGGGAATTGTTTCCGGATGCAAGGCTGCTTCGTATGGATCGTGATACCACCTCCGGTAAAACAGGCCATCAGAGAATCTACGAACAATTTGCTGCCGGTAAATCGGATATCCTGATTGGTACCCAGCTTGTGGCAAAGGGCCTGAATTTCCCAAATGTTACGGTTGTGGGAGTCATCAATGCCGATACGGAGCTGGCTTTTCCATCATTCAGATCAGGTGAGCGGATGTTCCAGCTTTTAAGCCAGGTTGCAGGAAGAGCGGGCCGGGCAGAGAAGCCGGGTGTAGTCTATGTTCAGACATGGAAACCGGATCATCCTGCGATTCAGTGTGCCCGCACCCACGATTTTCGTGCCTTTGCAAGGCATGAGCTTGCAAACCGTAAAATGCTAATGTTCCCGCCCTTTTCAAGAATGGTTGTTTTTCATTTTAAAAGCAAGTCGTGGAGCAAGGTGCAAATGGTAGCCGACAGGTTTTGCGATGCCACCCGGATCGAAGTGGGTGAGAATATGGTGCTTGGCCCTTCGCCTTCGCTCATTGAATGGATGAATGGCCAGTACCAGTGGGAGGCGAGTATAAAACTGAAGCCGGAATACAATGCTGCTGCAATTGAACAGTTGCTAAACCGCATTTTTGAGAGATACGAAACCATGAAGCCATCCGGTTCAAGTGCAGTCAGAATTAACGTGGATGTGGACGCGGTTGAGTAGCCCTACAGCATCCAGTCAATGAAGAGTATTATCCAGATGAGAGGCAGGTAAATAAAACTGCTGAACATCAGTTTCCTGGCTGTATCTTGGCTCCGCTTAATAGCAAACATGATACCATACCACAGGTAGGCAAGAGTGGCAGCTACGGAAATACTGAGATAAAACAGGCCGGCAAGATCCATCACATAGAGTTTGTAAATGCTGAATAGCAATGCGAGAAGAGGCAGCAGGATCCAGGCGGAGGTTTTGGAACCTTTTTCATCATTTTTGGGAAGCATCTTGAAACCCGCGTGTTCGTAATCTTTTTTGCAGACCCAGGCAATGGACATCACATGGGGAATCTGCCAGCAAAATACAATACCGAAAAGTATCCAGAGCCCGTGTTCAAAGACCGTTCCGGATGCTGCAGCCCAGCCGCCAACAGGTGGCAGGGCGCCGGGAATAGCTCCGACAAATACATTCAGTGCAGAGATTCTTTTAAGAGGCGTGTAAGCCCAAAGGTAGAGTCCGGTGGTAGCGAATGCCACAAGGGCGGCAACGGCATTTACCATCAGAACCATGTAAGCCAGCCCGGTGAAAATAAGTGACATCGAAAAAATAAAACTGTGGCGCGGGGAAATCCTGGAGTCGGGCAGTGGACGTTTGCTGGTCCGGTGCATCAAGCCGTCAAGTCCGCGTTCCATAAACATATTATGCGCTGCCGTACCGGAAGCAATAAGCCATGTACCCACAATAGCATGGGCCATCAGGAAATAATCGAGGCTGCCTCCCGCTCCCAAAATAAACCCGATCAGCATGCTGGTAACCACAGAAAATGTGATGCCGGGTTTGGTAAGCTCATAGTAAGAGCTGGCCGAACTAATAAAACCGGTCAGTCTGCCTGATTTTGCAGTTGTAATTTCCATCCAATCCTTAATATTCAAAATGAAGAACTAAAAGTAACCAATTTACGGTTGATATGTTACCTTAACGAATACTTTAAATTTAAGCTTTATATTTTTTTCCGCCTGCAAGATTCAGGAATAATGTGAAACAGTGATGAATTTAAACAGATTTCAAAAAACAGCACTTACAACCCTGTTTGCCACACTCGTGCTTATACTTATCGGCGGACTTGTCCGCGCGGCCGGGGCCGGTTTGGGATGCCCCGACTGGCCGAAATGTTTTGGAATGTGGATTCCCCCGGCTTCTGCTGCTGAACTGCCGGCCGGGTTCGATGAATCGATGTTTAATCCCTTGCACACATGGCTCGAATATATAAACAGGCTGGTAGGTGTCCTGATCGGTCTGCTGATTACCATAACTTTTGCTTTATCTCTAAGGTACCGGACCGAGAGGCCTTCGGTAACTGCTGCTTCCGGCTTTGCATTCCTGCTGGTCCTCTTCCAGGGATGGCTGGGTGGACAGGTAGTGAAATCAGGACTTATGCCGGGCATGATTACCATCCATATGGTTGTGGCGATGATCATTCTGAATGCCCTTCTGTTTGCCTGTTTCAGCGCTACAAAAGAAAAAATTGATGTCAGCATTTCATCCTCCGTTCGTAAAAATCTTTTATGGTTAGGTGGTGTTTTGATTTTTCTATCGTTGATACAACTGGTTATGGGTACCCAGGTGAGAGAGGAGATCGATCTTATTAAAAACGTGCAGGCGAAACCTCCCCGTGAAGTTTGGCTCGATATGACCGGTATTTTGTATGAGATTCATCGCAGTTTTTCATGGGCCGTAGTGGCGGTTTCGGGCGGAATTGTTTACTACCTGTACCGGAAGAATATTTCAGGAGTTTTGTATGCAACCGGGATTGTAACTTTCGGTTTGATTCTGCTGCAAATGATGATCGGCCTGGGAATGGACAAGCTTGGAATGCCTGCGGTCTTGCAGATTCTTCACCTGGTAAGTGTAGCGGTTTTGTTTTGTGCCGAGTTTATATTTTTGCTGATTACCTGGTTTGCGAAGGATGTGAAATAGTAATATAGTCGGTACAGGATTTGGGCTTCGATTATTCATCGGATGACTCGGCCTTATTTAGTTCTTGATGTTACGTGCTTTCAGTCATCCGATGAATGAAACTTTCACAATACCACAAGGCTACTCGCTAAAAAAAGCGCACTTCGCACTTATGGAGGAGGTTCGGTATAAAAACTTACAGAGAAAAGAAAACGAGGTATTGGTTTCTCGCAGAGTTACTCGGATGAATCCGCTGAGTCCCGCAGATGCATTCTTGCTTTTTATTCTATAACTGGCGTACACTGAGGTTGCGATACAACTTAAAAGCTACCTACTCCCTACTACATACTCCTTACTTTTTCCAATCACCAATCCTGATCCACCAGGTCCAGCGGCAGGCCGGTGCCGGAATGGTCATCTTCATAAGGTACTGTCTTGGTAGTGAAATTGATCCGGTCGCTGCGGTAGACATCTTCCGAATATTGAAAATATTCACCCTCAATGGTTTGAATGAGCCGTTTGATCAGAAGCAGGGGAGTGCCCAGGGAGACATTCAGCATATCCTGTTCCGACTTGCCGGCGCTGATAGCTTCAATCCGTTGGGTGGCTTCGCCAAGCCGGGTGGAGGTATGATTGTACAGAAGATCAAAAATTGAATTATCCTCCAGGTTCTGATCCATAATAGGTAAGAAAAGCTTGTAGTTGAAAAATGAACGTTCAACAATTAGCGGCTGGTCATTTCCATATCGAATTCGCACAATTCGAACCAGCTTGTTTTTATCCTCCAGGTGCATGAGCCTCGTGAGATAACTGGATGGAGTTACAATCTCATTTTCAACAATTTTTGCAGACGGACGAATATTATGCCGTTTCATCAGTTCGCTGAATCCGATCAGCTTGTCAGGGTCCTGTTCAATTTTCTTATATGTAACAAAAGTTCCCTTGCCCTGCTCACGGATCAGGTAGCCCTGCTGTAGCAACAGTTTCACCGCTTCGCGGACGGTGCCCCGGCTTACATTGAATGTTTGGACCAGCTCGGTATCGCTTGGAAACCTGTCATTTTCTTCAAAATTTCCGTCGCGTATCTGATCCAATAACTCTTCATAGATCTGGTAATACTTCGGGATTGGCTGCTTATGGGTATTCATCTTGTTTAATCATTAATTCAACTATACAAGTTAACTGAATTTGTGATGAAGTACCACTTTAGGGGTTTTGACAGCCGGAAAAATTTACAAAACAAAGGATAGCTGAATAACTAAACTTCGATTTGTTAAACCTATAGGATTAATGCAAACGTTCTGGACGGATCCTGAACAAAAAATTTTTAAAATCCATGCAAGCCAAACCCGTAATTCGAAAGTAAGTCCCTGTTTTCATCCAAAAAATTTTTGATTTCGTTGATACTCACCGTATGCGTTAACCCGTAATTGATCCGGTTAAAACGCTCAACAAATATGGAATCGTTATAGGGAACTTCCGGCGTATAATTATTTTGTGTGATCGTCCCCGGGGTCATTAAATACTCCGTATCGGATGTTGTAGAGGTTATCATCCCCACCCACTCCGGTTCGGATGTGCTGTTATTAACGGCAAGTACGATTCCGCCTGAAAATCCCTTGTTAAACGGTGCATCAATCGTGAAAGTGGTTTCCTTTAACCGTTCGCTCAGGCTTACAAGTCCGCTGCTTATCACTTTTATTCCCTTGGGATAACCAATGGCATATACAAAATCGGCCCAGTTCAGTTCGGATGAATTGCCTGCCCTGATGGTACCCGGCTTTGGTTCATCGTCTAAATCAAAAACAGTGGTCATCAAGGCAAGATCTCTGTGGCTGTCGGTTGCAACAGGTTTTATGGGGCCGATGTTATTTTCGGTAAGCAATGAAAACGAATCACGCACTTTAACAGATACGGCAGCAAGAACACCTGATTCGCGATCCCTGTAATGCCAGAGGGTATCGGGGTAGCTGACAATATGATTTGCTGTAAGCAGCAGGTAGTTGTCATTAGCTTCAGCAATCATTACAGCCGTACCGGCTCTCGATTCGTTATCAATTGTACTTGATTCAGCTATCGTTTTTAAATCAATTTCATTCAACCCGGAAGGCATGAAGTTTTGATCTGTTGCAAAGTTGTGTGTCTGATAAAAAACCGTACTCTGAATTCTTACAATCAAATCAAAGTTTTCATCCAGCCAACGGTCAAGCCCGGCGGGTTCTGCCGTTTTGGAATAATAATTTTTATTTTGCTGTTGCGCGGTTTCTTTACTGCTGCTGCAGCCATTAATGAAGGCAAAGAGAGCCAGTAAGATACAGAAGTTTTGGAAAGTGCTCATAAATAATGTGATTCCGTTTTAGAAAAAAAAACCGACAGCTTACTTACCGGTTTATCCCGTTATACAAAATAATCATTTGCATGAAGTCTTAAACTTATTTTTGTAATTTGAAATCAAAATGCCTAACGGGATGAATGTATGACCCCGTTCAATTGTTTAGGAAACAAACTCTGAAATTAAACTTCAAAATACTATGACAGCAGTAAATTCTACGATGTTAGATCTTGGCACTAAGGCACCGTCTTTTACTCTGCCCGATCCGGATGGAAATAGGGTATCCACTGATGATGTAAAAGGAAAAAACGGCTTGCTGGTTATGTTTATCTGTAACCATTGCCCTTTTGTGAAACTGATCAAGGAAGAATTGGCACGTTTTGCAAAGGAATATCAGGATAATGGAATCGGAATGGTTGCCGTCAGTGCAAACGATGTTGAGAATTATCCCGACGATCGCCCGGAAAAGATGAAGCAAGACGCGGAGAAGTTTGGGTACACCTTCCCCTATTTGTATGATGAATCACAGGAAACGGCAAAAGCCTATACCGCTGCTTGTACTCCCGATTTTTTTCTTTTTGATGAAAACCTTGAACTTGTTTACAGGGGACAGTTCGACGATGCGAGGCCGGGTAATGACAAAGAAGTTACCGGTGCAGACCTGAGAAAGGCTGCCGATGCTCTTTTGAAAGGTGAAACAGTACCCGAAAGCGAGCAAAAGCCAAGTATCGGGTGCAATATTAAATGGAAAAAAGGGAACGAGCCGGAATATTTCGGCAAGGCAGGATAATATGTTGAAAAATTTGCAAGATCTGCGCCGTGAGTACAAAAAAGGCAAACTTACCGAAGATGTGATCCCTGAAAACCCGGTCGATTTTTTCAGGGAGTGGTTTGACGAAGCGGGTGAAGCGGAAGTGACCGAGCCGAATGCAATGTCGCTTGCTACGGTTTCACCCGATTGTATACCTGAAGTACGTACGGTATTGCTCAAGGGCATTGAAGGCGGCGCCATCCAGTTTTTCACAAACTACACGAGCGATAAAGCTGAAGAACTTGCACAACATCCCTATGCCTCATGCTGTTTTTGGTGGGCGGAACTGGAAAGGCAAGTCAGGATCAGCGGTCCTGTAACAAAGCTGGACGAAGCTGAAAATATCGCGTACTTCAAAACAAGGCCGCGGGAAAGCCAGATCGGCGCCTGGGCTTCCAACCAGAGCAGTGAAATTAAGGGCAGGGAAGTGCTTATATCAGAATTCGAGAAATTCAAAAAGAAGTTTGAGGGGCGGGAAATTCCGAAACCGGCTGAGTGGGGTGGATATTCAATCGAGATTCAAAAAATCGAATTCTGGCAGGGAAGGCCCGGAAGGCTCCACGACCGGATCAACTGCACCTGCCAAAACGGCAAATGGATCAAACGAAGGCTTGCTCCCTGAATGACGAAGAACAAGCTGCAGCGGTTTGAGGAGATAGCCGGATTTCCAAACGTTCTCGAATATACCGATTTTGAGAATGATGACGAGAAACCAAAGGGGAGATGGGCTTCAGAAGTTTTCGGAAATGATCGCCCCATCTGTTTGGAGCTGGCCTGCGGGAAAGGTGAGTATGCACGTGCCCTGGCAGAGATAGATCCGGACAGGAGCTACATCGGGATCGATATCAAGGGAGCCCGCATCTGGAAAGGTGCCAAAATTGCCCTCGAAAAGAAAATGGACAACATCCGCTTTCTTCGAATGCAGATCGACCATCTTGACGAATACTTCGCCCCCGGTGAAGTGGATGAGATCTGGATTACCTTTCCCGATCCGTACCTTCGGAAGAGTAAATCATCCAAAAGGCTCACTTCACCCAAATTCATAGACATCTACAGAAAGATTTTAAAACCGGGTGGAAAGATTCAACTCAAAACCGATTCGGAACTGTTGTTCCGGTTCACAAAAGAAACCATCCGGGAAACAGGATGTAAAACCGTCGACCTCGTTGAAGATGTTTACAAAGAGAGGCCGGATGACGAGTTGCTCACCATTCAGACGTTTTATGAAAAACAGCATCTCGAAAAAGGAAAGACGATCAGGTATGTTTGTTTTAAACTGAATTAGCGGATCTTGTGTAGAAATCAAGCCTTTTTGTTTCACGCAGAACGCAGAGAAAATATCGCAAAGTTCGCGGAAATGCCATTAGTGTCTTGTCATCTTTAATACAACATTTGAGCGAAGAAAGTCATCGGATGAGTTTTATCGAAAAGTCAGGCATTTTTGTATTCTTGCACTGTTTAAGGGTTGACTCATCCGTCAAAGGCCGGACACGGTCCGATGACTTATCCGGCATTTAATCATTGACATGGCACTTAGTATATTATTTAACTTCTGCTATACACTTTACCAGGTCAAAGTTATTACCTTTGGTAGATTGGAAAAATGGATGGCAATGTTTTCCACGGTCAATAAAAATTAATTTAATGAGAATTTTTGCAGGCTATTTTTGGATTGTATCTATTTTACTGCTGATAACCGTTAATTGCAGCAAGGAAAATAATTTTGAATTTAATAATGTTGAATCAATAACCGGCCGGCCTGTCGAAGATATAACAATACATAGTAGCGGGAATGTATACCTGAGCGTTATTGATACTCTTTTGATTATTGTTAAAGCAGAAGAACCGTTTCTTCAGATTTACAGTACCAATACCCATAAAAAATTGGTTGAATTCGGAACAAGTGGCCGGGGTCCAAATGAATTTTTATCAGCAGACTTGTTAAATGAAGATGCTTCAATTTCTTCACATGATATCTCAGTTATAAATATTCATGATTTCAAAAGAAATAAAATAGCCCAGGTAAATTTATCCGAACTATTGGATCGAGGATCTTCATATTCTGTTACTTTCAAAAATATTCCAAACAGCGGGCAGTATTTTACATTTATTCACTATTCGGATAATGAATATTTTATAGCAACTCCCAACTCGGGTGGAATCTTAACGATTTATTCAAAGCCAGAGTCAGATTTTACAGATATACCTTACTTGCCAGAGTTGGATTTTGAAGTTCCGGAATTCATCTTGCCGATCATTTATCGTCCGGCCGTGTTGGTTAACAAGAAAAGGAATCTGATTGCAGTGGCTCCGCAACATCTGGGAGAAATAAATTTCTTTAATTTTGAAGGGCAATTGGTTAATTCTTCAGTGTTTGAACCCAGACATAAATACAAGGATGAAATTTCAAAAGGTATAGACGCTTTGAACGATATTAAAACTTATATAATAGAACTGGATTTTTATAGTGATTTCATTTTTGCTCTTAATTACAATACGCCGGTCAGTGAATTGAATGCTGAATCGTGGCAAACGAAGGTTCAGGTATTTGACTGGAATGGAAATCCGGTCAAAGAATTCAGGTTTGCTGATGGCAGGCCGGTCAGGTCCTTTGCCGTTGATAGCTTGCACAGGCGTATATATGCTTATGATCCCATGAGTTCTGAATTTAATTTGGTTTTATATGATTTCAGCATATAAATGATAGAAAGCGACTTTCAAAAGTCAAGTATAGATAAAAGGCAATCGATATATATCCTTCTTTTCAACAATTGAACAGTTCTGCAATTCAACAGTTTAACACAACTCCTCTCATCGTTTTAGTTGAAACTGCCCTGCCGTATTTTACAACCATTCTGTTCAAAATGTTACAAATTTATTATAAATTTAGTTTGACTTTCTCTCTCTCCCTCTCTCTATTGTGCATTAGTAAACTTTAATTAAAATTAAAGACCATGAAAAAGAAAAATGAAAACTTTTGTGTGTACTTCCGGAGGATTTGGTCAAAAATGTTGGTTTGATGGAAACGGATGCGATGTTAGTGCTCAAATTCCTTGTGCTGATCCCGAAGAAAATTAAACCCAAATCAAGTTCATATGTAATAGCAACCAGGACTGAAGTAAGTTCTGGTTGTTTTTTTAAAAGATGAAGTTCAGATTCTCTTTACTAATACGAAGTACACTATATATATCGATTTGTATTGTTCTATTGTCATGCAATTTTGAGTCTACAATTGATGACAATGGGAGTATAAAAATCATGGTTGATGTAAACCGAAAGGGAGAAATAAAGTTGTCAGAAGTTTGTAAAGAAGTGAAGTATTTAGGTTTGTACAATGACACTGATTTACTCCCAATAAGTGAGGTCAGTAAACTGATTTTTAAAAACGGGAGATTTTATCTGTTTGATCAAAATCAGGGAAATGTTTTTATCTTTTCAGAAAAAGGTGTTTTTTTAAATTCCTTTCAAGTTTTAGAGGGTAGAGGGCCATTTGAATTAGAGAGGGTAGCAGATTTTGCTGTTGACAATAAGAACGAGCGTATTATAGTGCTCGGTTTTGCAAAATTAGTTGTTTATAACTTTGAAGGTGAACCAATAGACGAACTTCAAATAACGATTCTGCCACAGAAATTAACTGTTTATCGGGAAGACTTTCTTTTTTTACTTGACTCTAGTTCACCTGAGAGGCAGGTGGGGGATGGATATAACCTTGTTAGAATGTCTGAAGATGGAGCTATTGTACAAACATTTCTAAAAAGCAGTTATATTAAAAATCAAAAAAAATACTTTTTATTGGTTTCAAATAATTTCCCGGAATACAATGGAAAACAATTGTTTTTTAATTCTCCGGATCCAAATATCTATGAAATAGATGAAGAATTTTTAAAGATTAGATACACTATTGATTACGGCAATTCAGCAATACCAGACGGATATTTTGATGATATTCAACCCGAAGCATCAGATAATGAAATTATAAGAAATATCTTTTCAGAAGGATACGCATCACTCCTGCATAATGTATTGGAAACGGATCAGCAGCTCTATTTTCAGTTTGCGACTTCGTTTGAAGAAAATTCATCTAAAGTATTTTTCTCCAAAAAAAGTCACAGCACAAGGGTTGGTAAAACTTTAGTAAATGATTTTGATATTTCTTTTGAAACTGAAATCAGTTTTTTTCACAGTTTTAAAAATTACCTTGTAAAGACATTATTCATATTAAATTTGTCAGATTCCGATAAAAAAAGTGTTTTAGAATCATTAAGCAACAAATTCCGAAATAGCTCAGAGCCTGAAATAGTTCTTTTGATGTGCGAAACTAAAGAGTTTTAAATTACTATTTCTGGTTTAAAAAGCTCATCTTACAAATTTATTATTTCAATTAATTTAGGGTCTTTTGAATAACAGCATCTCAAAAAAGAGGTAAGACGATCAGGTATGTTTGTTTTAAATTGAATTCGTGAAGCTTGGCTCGAAATCGATCCTTTCTGCATCAAGCAAAGGTTGTGGAGGGGAGCCAAACAAAATTCGCTGAGATGCTCGTCTCAATATTCTAAATTGATTTCTACAATTCAACGATTCTACAGTTCTACAACCCACCAGCTCACCAAATCACAAATCCGTCACAAATTCAAATTGCTGTTGACTTTCATCAGAATTTTAATAAATTGAGTGCGTTACTTAACAGTGTTAACCTGGTACGATATGGCCCTGCAGGATGAGATATTGGATGTTGCCCGTAAAATTTTAATCAGAGACGGATTTTCGAAATTGTCGATGAGAAGAATTGCAAAGCAAACGGGTGTTACGGCTACGAGTATCTATCTTCATTACAAAAATAAAGACGAGCTCCTTTTGGCGCTTGTAAACCAAAGTATTGACAGGCTGATTGAAAAGCTTGAAAACAGTGTGAATGGGGGAACCGATGCCATCGAAAAGCTTCAGCTTGCCGGGAAGCAGTACCTGGATTTTGCTATAGAGCATCCGCAGGAGTACGAAATTATTTTTGTAGTGCGTCCCGATGAGATGCCCAAATTTCCGAAACAGAAGTTTCAGAATATCCGGCGTGGCTATGAGCTGATTGCCGGTATTATCGAGGAAGGGGTTGAAAACGGGCTTTTGGAAGAAAAGAACCCGCTTCTGGCGGCCTATACGATTTGGTCGCAGCTCCACGGCGCCGTATCGGTGGTTATAAGCAAGCGGCTCGATACCCGGATTGACAAACAACAATTTTTAAATCACGCTCTCGAACATGCCATTGAAGGATTTGTGAGCAGAAAAGTAAAAGTATGATCAACAAACAGGAGGAACCGTCATGCAATCAATCATAGACCAATTCGCTTTTTTTGGAAATATTCCGGCATGGGCCGGAATTGTGGGTGTCATAGCCATTGCCATTTTGTTCGGCTATACCGGGGCGCCACTCTGGCTCTGGGCAATAGCCGGTGTATTTGCACTTGTTGGAGTCGGAGCGCCCGTCTGGGTGCTGGGTGTATTCCTGGCCCTGGCTGTTTTGTTCAATGTGAAGCCAATCAGGAGAGTGCTTATATCAGGTCCCCTGATGAAACTGCTGGATGCTTTGAAAATCCTGCCTGCCATCTCCGAAACTGAGCAGACCGCCATTGAAGCCGGTACCGTTTGGGTGGAAGGTGAACTCTTTTCAGGCAATCCCGACCTGAAAAGGATGAGCAGTGAACCCTATCCCGATCTTACCGATAAAGAGAGAGAATTCGTGGAAGGCCCGGCAGAGGAACTCTGCAAAATGGTAGACGACTGGAAAGTGTTTCAGCGTAAGGATTTTGATAAAAAAACGTGGGAGTTTCTGCGTGAAAATAAATTTTTCGGGCTGATCATACCCGAAAAGTATGGTGGGCTCGAATTTTCAGCCAATGCCCACAGTGCTATCATCGGCAAACTGGCTTCGCGATGCGGCCCGTTAGCAACAACCGTGATGGTTCCCAACTCCCTCGGCCCGGCTGAACTGCTGATGCACTACGGTACACAGGAGCAAAAAGATCACTACCTGCCCCGTCTTGCAAGGGGAGAAGAGATGCCGTGTTTCGCCCTAACCGAGCCGAATGCAGGCTCCGATGCCGGCGCGATGCAGAGCACCGGGGAAGTGTTCAAGGATGATGACGGCAAGCTCTTCCTGAAACTGAACTGGAACAAGAGGTATATCACCCTGGCGGCAATTTCCACGGTGATTGGCCTGGCCTTCAAACTTCGTGATCCTGAAAACCTGCTCGGCAAAGGCATCGATTTGGGAATCACGGCTGCGCTGATTCCGAGCGATACGGAAGGTGTGATTCTTGGCAAACGTCACGATCCTCTGGGTATACCGTTTTATAACTGCCCAACCCGCGGCAACGATGTGGTGGTCCCGATCGATGCCATCATCGGCGGAGCAGATGGTGCCGGAAACGGCTGGCGCATGCTGATGGAATCACTGTCTGTCGGACGCGGCATTTCACTTCCGGCACAGGCGGCGGGCGGAGCCAAAGCGGCTATGAGAGCCGTGGGGGCGTATGCAGCCATCCGCAAGCAGTTCGGTTTGAATATCGGTAAATTTGAGGGTATCGAGGAGCCGATGGCGCGTATCGGCGGATTCAGCTACCTGATGGATGCCGCCCGTACCTACACCTGCGGCGCACTCGACATGGGAGCCAAACCTGCTGTTGTAACAGCCATCGCGAAATACAACTTTACCGAGCTGGGCCGAAAGATCATTAACGACGCAATGGATATCCTCGGTGGAGCAGGTATTTCCCGCGGGCCGAGAAACCTGCTGGCTCACAGTTATATGGCTACACCGATTGCAATTACGGTGGAGGGCGCCAACATCCTTACGCGCACACTCATGATTTTCGGGCAGGGGGCAATCCGAAGCCACCCGTATGCCTACAAAGAGATTGAAGCCCTGATGAATAAAGATGTAAAAGCTTTCGATAATGCTTTTTTCAAGCATCTCGGCCACGTGGTACAGAATAAAGTCAGGGCATTTATGCTCAGCCTTACCCGCGGACGCCTTGCCGGGTCGCCGGTGAAGGGCCCTGCTGCCAAATATTATAAAAAGCTGGCCTGGGCTTCGGCTTCGTTTGCATTCATGGCTGATATCGCCCTTGGTTCCTACGGCGGAGCTTTGAAAATGAAAGAGAAACTTTCCGGCCGTTACGCAGATATCCTGAGCTGGATGTACCTTGCAACGGCAACCCTGAGGCGATACGAGGCGGAAGGGCAGCGAAAGGAAGACCGTGATTTCTTTGAGTGGTCGATGCAGTATGCTTTCTATCAAATCCAGGAAGCATTTGACGGCATTTACCGTGAAATCAGGGTGCCCGGCCTGAGCTGGGTATTCAGGGGGCCGGTGGCATTATGGTCGCGAATCAACCGGATAGGAACCATGCCTTCAGATAAACTCGGACACAAGGTGGCACAGGCCATGCAGATACCCGGCGAGCAACGCGACCGGCTGACATCGGGAATCTTTGTTACCGAATCGACCGATGAAGCTCTCGGAAAATACGAACATGCACTGAACCTCATTGTGAAAACCTGGCCTGTGTACAAAAAGCTCTATAAGGCAACCAAAAGCAGGGAGATTCCGAAAGCTCATGTCCTGGAACAGATAGAACCTGCACTTGAAAAAGGAATCATTTCAAAAGACGAAGCAGACCTGGTCAAAAAAACAGAAGATGCAAGACTCGATGCCATCCAGGTGGATGAATTTACCCTTGAGGAGTATGAAAACGATCTGGCAAGCCCGCCGTCCGGAACCGGGCTGACAAAAGAAAAGGCGAAACAGTTTATGGTTTAGTAAAGCAAGAATTCATTTTAATTCTTTTTATTTTTACTAAATAATTATAAATATCATAGATTAATTTAATCTGTATTTGGATACAAAAAAACCACTACCTTATACATTTTCAAGTAGTTTTTGTTGTAAACCGGAATAAATACTCTGCCATTTGTGATTTCAATTCCACCAAATCAACCTTGTACATCTGCAAATCCTGTTCTTGCAATATTTTTAAATGTGTCAGAATCTCTGTTTTTTTCAAGTGACGGAAAAGTAGAGAGACTATCCAATCTATGTTCATCCAAAAGAATCTGTTTTAAAATTGATGGATTTTACAAAAAGAATCAGGAAACTCACCGGGTTGCCTGTTGGAATAAAAATGTCGGTGGGTAAACTTTCTGAACTTGAATTGCTTGTTGAGGCAATGAGAACGACCGGTGAGGGCCCTGATTATTTTCTGCTCGGCCGTGGCCCTAAGCTCGCAGTTGGGTTAAAGCAGTCTTTGAGATGTCATACGGCTGATGTCGAAAGAAATGCCTTTTGAAAAATATTTTGAAGATGATCCGGATGGAATTATCTACCCGCCGTATGCATATAGAACAAAAAACAGGCTGAAAGCCTGAAACAGGCAGAGCCATGATCGAGTCTAAAATGTTCGTTCATATTTATCTTCGTTAAGCATCAGCTATCCAATAAAACGTCTGTTGCAGGCCTACAGCCTGCTGGCAACGAGGTTGAAGATTGAGATGTAAGTTATTGAACCGTGTCTGTAAATGCCCAATGACTAAACCGATATTTTATCATTGACACGACACAAGTAAGGCTTTAAACCTTGTTCAGGTAAAAACGATTTGGAAGTTTGAGGTCCATCGCGCCAAGCCCGAAGAGGCCAAAGTCATATTTTACGGGATCTGCCGGGTCAAGCATTCTCAGTATATCGGTCAGTTCATGAACGGATTTCCAGTCATTCGCCCTTCGTGTTAGCAGCCCCAGTTTCCTGGATTGCCTGGCAACATGTACATCAAGAGGTACGAGCAGTTCCGAAGGATTCATAAAACTCCAGATGCCGGGATCAACCGTGCTATCTTTTCTGATGCACCACCTCAAAAACATATACATTCTCTTGCAGGAACCATTTTTTTCCGGTGTGGAAATATGTTTCCTGGTTCTCTTCCGGAATTCATCGTGCATATTAAAAAAACGATCATGAAAACAGGTCATCATTTCGGTTTGTCCAGTTTCAGTTTGCTTTTTACAATCAGCCCAAAAGGATTCGAAATCTGGGTAAATATCGTAAATACGTTTCATGGCGAGCATAATTCCACTGATATCAACCGGCTTGAAAGTCCGGTGCCTGAAATTGGTAAAGAGGTTAGTCTCGTTTTCTGTATAATTCAGGATAAAATCGTAAGGCTGAAAACCCATCAGGCCAAGTAATTCCTCAACTTTTCTGCAAACGATATCCCGCCTGCCCCATGCCATCAAAGCTGCCAGGAAACCTGCAATTTCCCTGTCTTCTTTTCTTTCAAAGGCATACATGAATTGAACAGGATCATCTTTGATATACTCACTCCGTTCCACCTTACGGTTTAACTCGTCAAGGTAAGGTTTTAGTTCTGCCAGCATCCGTGGACTTCTTTTACGCAGGCTTCTGTTCTTCAATGATTTTGGCTGTCTTTTGAAAATTCTTTCTTAAGTTTTTCCACCAAGACTTTATTGGCTTTTGGAAACGGGTAATCATCTATTTCATCAATGCCAATCCATTTGAGCTTTTGGCTGGTGCGTGGTTCGGGTGTGCCATTTTCGATTCTGCAGAGATACGCATGCAGCGTTATACGGAAATGTGAATAGGCATGCTTAACTTCCATAAACTTATTCAGAATCCCGGCTTCAATTCCGAGCTCCTCTTTCAGTTCCCTGATTACTGCCTCTTCATGAGTCTCATTACTCTTTTTTTTGCCTCCGGGAAACTCCCATAACCCGCCAAGCATGACATTTTCCGGCCTCAGTGCGATCAGAAGTTCATTATTTCCGTTTAAAAGAATGCCGACACAAATAGTGTGATGCGGAATCTTTTTTTTGGGCGATTTATAGGGGATATCATCGGTCATGGCTTTTTTATATGCAAAACAACCATGAGATAGCGGGCATTCGCTGCATTCAGGATTTTGGGGAGTGCAGATGGTTGCCCCCAATTCCATTACGGCCTGGTTAAAATCACCGGGACGGTCATCCGGAATCAGGGATTGGGCGAGGCCTGAAATTTCATTTTTCGTTGACTGCTTGCGGATGTCCTCACTGATTCCAAAGTACCTGCTGAAAACCCTGATCACATTGCCGTCGACAACGGCGTGCGGTTTTTGAAATGCAATACTTAGAATTGCAGATGCGGTGTAAGGCCCGATTCCTTTAAGCTTTATTATATCGGAATAGGCCCCGGGCAAGTTTCCATCCAATTTTTCAGATACGGCAATGGCAGCATCCTGCATATTCCGCACCCTCGAATAATAGCCGAGCCCTTCCCACTTTTTCAGAACCTGTTGGCGGCTTGCCTGTGCAAGGTGATGAACCGTCGGAAAGTTTTCCAGAAACCTGTGATAGTATGGAATTACCGTGTCAACCCGCGTTTGTTGAAGCATGATTTCGGAAACCCAGATTTTATAGGGGTCGGAGGTGTTGCGCCAGGGCAGATCCCGTTTATTCTGATCGTACCAGTTTAGCAGCCGTTGAACAGGAAATGATTGTTCCAAAAGTTCCTAATTTTCCGGTTCTTCATCCGACATTTCAATGACCCTGATTTCTATATTCTGGGACGCGGCTGCCCCGAACTGGTCGGTTGCAATTACCCGGAAATTCCAGGTTCTTACCTGCTGCAAACCGGGTGTCCATGAAAAACGGCCGGTTTTTTCATCAATCCGAGAGCCGTCGGGCAGGTCAATTCCCATGTAGCGTATCAGTCCGGGATCTAATCCGTCAGGATCCACCGCTTTAATTTCAAGGCTGAAGGTTTCGGATGCCGGGATGGTAACCGGCCTTTGCGGAGTAAACCGGGGGGGCGCATTAAACGGTTTTAAGTCTACGGTAAACGAGGTGCTGTCGGTGAGTCCGCCGGATGTTGTGGCTAAGATGGTGACATTATGACGGCCGGTTTGAGTGGCAGTAGGCTGCCAATAAAATGAATTTCCTTTCACGGAGGCATTTGTAATGGTTGATTGATAGGTATATTCAATTTCATCAGCCGGAATATTTTCTTCAATTTCAAGCGGAACAATCAGGGGTTTGGGAAACGGTATTGTAACATTACCAATTCTCTTCAGCGTGATTTTCTCAACGACTGGTGATGAAGAAGAGGCAGGTTTATCACCAACACTTTCTGTTGATTTCAGATTAACAGGAAAAAAGCGATTATAATAGGAGGCCCATAATTTGTTACCGGCTGCTGCAAAGTAGTTTCCCGAAGCAGAATTTGTGCGCCATTTAATAGTGTTTCCATCTTTATCGTAACCTAAAACCACCCCTTTTTCAGTGCGGATGAACAGTAAGTTATTCCACGTTTCAACTTTTTCAATTATACTCTCTGTATTCAAAAGTGAATTGGTGTTACCGTTATTACCAATGATAAACAGAGAACCGGAGTCATCCGCCCCCAAAATGTTTTCAGAAGTGTAAAAAATCCGGGAAACGTTCCTGTTTACCGAGACGGACTGACGATGATCCAGCTCATCCCTGTTTTCATCATAGTTGTATATTTCAATCGAGTTGCCGGATGTAAGAACGTAGAGAGTGGTGGAAAAATCGGTAATAATATCCAGGATGGTTCTGCCCTGCAACTTGCCACCTTCAATTTTCCGATGGTCTGTATCAACATCCTCGGGTGTTGAGAGATTAATTCTGACGAGTGAACCATCGTCCAGCACCACATACAGATTGTTGGCGATACGCCGGGTTTTAACCGGGGTGGCAGGTAAAATCGTAGCGGAATAGACACCCAAAACAGAAGTCGGTTCCACTACGGTTAACCGTCTGCCCTCGCCATATAAATAGGCAAACCTGACATCTGCATGAAGGCGGTTTCCCCTGCGCTGCATCCCGGTCGATGAATAGAGCCACTGAAGTGAATCAGGATATGCCCTGAATACAATCAGCCCCTCCGATTCAGATAAGACATAGAGATGCGTTTCGGAGCTCTCAACAGCCGAAATGCCCGGTATTTCCATAAGATGTGTGTAATCTTGTGCAAGCTCGGGCTGTGCATAAACGGCCGAAGCCCATAAAAAAAGGATAATTGATATAGGAAAATTTTTTTTCATAATGGGTAATTCATAACCAGTGATGTTTCTTGTACCATCGGATTGTTCTTGAGATCCCTTCTTCGAGCGTATATTCGGGCGAATAACCGATTTCACTATTTGCCTTTGAATTGGAACATGTCCATTCATGAATCATTTCATTCGCTTTTTCTTTATTAAATACAGGATATTTACCAAAGAAGGAAGCTGAAGTTTCAACAATCGAGGAAATTTTTTTTATTACCGCGGGACTAATCCGGATGGGTATCGTTTTTTTATTAAGTACTGTTGATGTGACATTTCTGATGGTATTCCAGTCATAAATATCCGGACCTGAAATGAAATAGGTAGAAATCTCATTGCTATTGTTTGCCAAAGCCGCTTTTTTTATCCCCTGGATTACATCCTGAACATATACCATGGAGATTTTTGGGGATTTGCCGTCTCCTGCCATGGGACAAATTCTTGAATTCATCAGTTTAAAAAAGGTAAATATCTGGTCCTCTCGTGGCCCGTATACGGCCGGTGGCCGTAAAATTATCACGGATAAGCCATTGCCGGCGGTATTATGAATCATCTCCTCCATCATCTTTTTTGATTCACCGTAACGGCTGATAGGGCTCATCGGATCCGATTCCGTGAGCGGCTCACCGTTTGCAGGGCCTGCAGCAGCCAGCGATGACAAAACAATCATTTTTTTCACTCCGCATTTCATAGCCACACGCAAGAGGTTTTCGGTAGCCTCAACATTACCGCGAATAAAATCTTTCATATCGGATGCCATAACAACACCAGCCAGGTGATAGACGGTATGCACATCTTCGAGTGCTTTATTAAGGGTTGAAATGCTGTGAAGGTCACCTTTAATCAATGTGTATTTTTTGCCTTTCAGCCATTTCTCCCGGTTTCTTACAAGGCATCTGACTTCGCTGACACTGCTGTCTGAAATCAGGGTATCAACAAGGTGGCTTCCGATAAAACCGGTTCCGCCTGAGACAAATGTTTTCATTAATTATTATATTTTCAAACTGACTAAGCAGTAATATTCATTATTCCCAAAGATACAAGTTTGGGTTCGTATTAAAAAAATATGAGCAAATTTCGGCTGGCAATCTTTACAGGTAACTATAACCACATCAGGGATGGAGTTTCGCTTACTTTGAACAGGCTTGTAGATTTTTTGATGAAGAGGGATGTTGAGATCCTTGTGTTTGGCCCGACGGTGGAAAACCCCGAAGTGAACCATAAGGGAGAATTTGTGGCTGTTCCCTCAAGGCCTGCGCCGGGCCGTCCCGAATACAGGTTGACTACCGGTTTTTCAACCGAAGCAAAAGAGAAATTGGTGCGTTTTGACCCGGATATCGTTCACCTGGCTACACCGGATATTCTTGGTTACCGGGCCTTGCGATGGGGTGTTAAGAATGAGAAGATTATTGTTTCGTCTTATCATACTCACTTTCCAAGCTACCTGAAGTATTATAATTTGCAGTGGCTGGAACCATTGGGCTGGAAATATTTGCGATGGTATTACCGGCACTGTTCACAAATATTTGTTCCGACTCCATCGATGGCAGATGAACTGATTGAAAAAGGGATAGACAAGGGAATAATAATCTGGGCAAGAGGTGTTGAAACCGGGCGGTTCAATCCGGGAAAAAGATCTGCTGAATGGAGAAAAAAATACGGGATAAAAGAAGACGATGTAGTGGTTCTGTTTGTATCGCGTCTTGTGTGGGAAAAAAATCTTAAAATGTATGCTGATGTATGCAAGTCACTGATTGAAAAACACCAAAACCTGAAGGCTTTAGTTGTTGGCGACGGGCCGGCTGCCGATGGTTTGAAAAAGATGCTTCCGGATGCTATTATGACCGGTTTTTTAAAAGGTGAAAACCTCGCAACTGCCTATGCAAGCGGTGATGTGTTTTTGTTTCCTTCCGATACCGAAACTTTCGGAAGTGTAACACTTGAAGCAATGGCTTCCGGTTTGCCGTGTGTTGTAGCCGATGCCGCAGGAAGCAAATCTTTGGTAAAAAATGAAATTAACGGTTATAAAGCAGAAGTGAACGATTTTGATATGTTCAGGGAAAAAGTGGATGAACTTGTTTCAAGCCGTCAAAAGAGAGAGGAGATGGGAAAGAATTCTCTGGAGATAGCGAAACAATATAGTTGGGAAAGCATAAACGGTAAACTTTTAAATTGTTACCTGGAAATACTTAAGCAGGACGGAACGTGCGAATACTATACATAGCCCACTCACATCCCCCGGGCAATGACCCGATGGAGCATATAGGCGGTATGCAAAGAATGAGTATTAACCTAATGCGAGAGCTAAATAAAATGCCGGAAGTGGAGTTGATTTCTCTAATTAATACAACCCGGCATTCTGTGTTTTTGCCGCTGAGGGTCAGTTTTTTTATTCTAAAGCTTCTTTACTTGATCCCGAAGATAATCAGAAAACAAAAGCCGGATGTCGTTCTCTTTTCTTCGATGGTTACGGCGTCTACACTTGCAGTACTGCCCCTTAAAACCAGGACAAAATTTGCAGCGATTAATCATGGACAGGATGTTACGCTGCCAAACCGTTTGTTTCAAATGCTGATTCCTAAAATATACAAAAAACTGGATGCTGTTATTTCTGTCTCACGGGCTACAAAAAAAGCAGCAGCAGCCCGTGGCATGCCTGCAGACCGCATTGTGGTAATTCCCAACGGATCGGGTTTGAAAAACCGTGGAAAATTTCCCGGAAAAGAGGAGGCAAAGCATTTTTTTGAAAAAAAGCTGGACAGAAGGTTTAATGAGAAAAAAGTACTTTTAACTGTGGGGAGGCATATCAAGAGAAAAGGGCACTGCTGGTTTGTTGATAAAGTACTGTCGATGATACAGTCAGATTGTGTTTATCTTATAATTGGGGAAGGCCCCGAAACAGAAAAGATAAGGCAGTTGATAGAAGAAAAGGATTTATACGAAGACGTTTATCTTTTAGGGCCTGTCTCAGAAACCGGTTTGAAATATGCTTATGCAACTGCCGATCTTTTTATTATGCCAAATATACCTGTAAAAGGAGATATGGAAGGCTTTGGTATAGTGATACCGGAAGCAAACCAGGCTGGAGTGCCGGTTATCGCTTCAGACCTGGAAGGAATCAGGGATGCCGTAAAAAATGGAAAAAACGGGTACAGGGTTGAACCTCTGCAGCCGGAATTATTTGCACGGAAAATTGATCAGGTTCTGAGATCAAGAGAATATGAATACCTGTCAGAATCGGCGAGAATGTTTACTGCCAAAAATTTTAGCTGGGATATTGTAGCAAGGGAGTATATCAGCACAATGAAACAAATTACAAAGGGTAAAGTTCGAGATGAAATTGAAACTATCCATGCATAATTTCACCGGATTTTTCCGTTTCCGGTTTTCTCTCAGTTTTGTCTGAATAATTTGTTAATTTGTTGAGATGACTATACAAGTTAATTCGAAGCAGTAAAAGCTTGTTGATTAGCAGTGTAATTCAGTCAGAAATCATTCAAAATCTATAATTTGATAGAAATTTAATACTGCCTATATTAAAACGATAATGAAAATTGTAAGCACTTCGTGATGGCCGAATCGAAAGCCGAGATTAAACGAGCAGATATTTTTACAAAAGCCTTTGAATTTACCAAGGCGGATGAAGTTAAAAGAGCGGGTCTTTATCCTTATTTTAAGCCTTTACAAGCTACTGACGGCACTACGGTTCAGATAGAAGGAAGAGAAGTGATCATGGCCGGATCCAATAATTATCTTGGCTTAACAAATGATCCCCGTACGATTAAAGCTGCTCAAAATGTAATTTCAACTTATGGAACCGGGTGTACCGGCTCACGTTATTTGAACGGAACGCTCGACCTGCATCTCGAGCTTGAAGACAAGCTTGCCGATTTTATGGAGAAGGAGGCCTGTGTACTTTTTAGTACCGGTTACCAGACAAATGAGGGAAGCATACAGACAATTGCAGGCCGGAATGACATCATCTATTCTGATAAGGACAACCATGCCTGTATCGTTGTTGGCACTCAGGTCTCAAATGCAAAAACCATACGCTACCGTCATAATGATATTGACCACCTGCGAAAACTGTTGGTTAACTCGGATCCTGAAGCCGGTAAAATTATTATAAGCGACGGGGTTTTCTCGATGTCGGGAACCATTGCCAAAATCCCGGAACTTCTTGAACTTGCACGGGAGTATGATGCAAGGCTTTACCTGGATGATGCTCATGCAATTGGAGTGATTGGCAAAGGTGGCCGCGGATCTGCTTCTGTTTTTGGACTAACCGATCAGGTTGATCTTATTAGCGGTACATTTTCAAAATCATTTGCATCTCTCGGTGGTTTTTTGGTCGGCGATAAACCTGTGATCGAATATATACGGCACAATTCTCCGGCTCACATCTTCAGTGCAAGTATGCCGCCTGCAAATGTGGCTACCGTTCTGAAGGCGCTGGAAATTCTGCAAGAAGAACCATGGAGGCTTGCACGGCTTGAGAAAATATCCGAATACATGAGGTCAGAGCTTAAAAATCTCGGGTTCAATGTCTGGACCAGCCAAACCCCCATTATTCCCGTAGTTATAGGTGGAATGAATGAATGCTTCAGATTCTGGAAAGACCTTTTTGAAGAAGGCGTCTATGTAAATGCTGTTGTACCGCCAGGGGTTCCTGCTGGCCAGTCTCTTGTAAGAACCAGTTATATGGCAACTCATACGGATGAACACCTTGACAGAATTCTCAGTGCTTTCAAAAAAGTAGGAATCAAACATGGTATCATCGATAAAAACGGACATTCGCTAATTGATTTATGATGTAATTAATGCCGGGAACCGATACAAATGGGGTGACTTTCATAACCGATAAATCCGAGAAAAAGCAGTTTCTCGATTTCCCCTATTCTCATTATTCGGATGATAAATACTGGATACCCCCGCTAAAGCTCGAACAAAAAAAACTTCTCGATACTAAAAAAAATCCGTTCTTCAATAATGCGGAAATAGCCCTGTTTCTTGCATTTCATAACGACAAGCCGGCCGGCAGAATTGCCGCTATCATTGACCACAGGTATAATGAATATCACAATGAAAAAACCGGTTTTTTCGGATTTTTTGAAGTGATCAATAACCGGGAAACTGCCAGTCTGTTATTCAGGGTAGCCGAAGACTGGCTTAAAGACAAAGGAATGAACAGGGTTCTCGGGCCTGCAAATCCAAGCATGATGGACCCCGCCGGAATACTTATTGAGGGTTTTGATAAATACCCGGCCATTATGATGCCTTACAATAAAGAGTACTATAAAGATTTACTTTCAGATGCGGGATATAAAAAAGAGGTGGACCTTTATAGTTACTATGTGTCGCAAGAGACGGTGAACCGGGAGAGGGTGAACAGGGCCGAGGCGATCGTAAAAAGGCGGGTACCCGGTTTGAATATCAGGCCGATCAACCTGAAAAACCTGAAATCCGAAGTTGCTGCCATCCGGAAAATCTTTAATGAAGCCTGGAAAGATAACTGGGGGTATATCCCGTTAACAGAAGAAGAGTTTAATCATTTTGCAGCCGACCTGAAAATGATTGTCGATCCCGACTTTACCCATATGGCTGATGTAGACGGAAAAGCCGTGGCATTCTCCATCGCCTTGCCTGACTATAACCAGGTTTTTAAAAAAATGGATGGCACTCTGTTCCCTTTAGGCCTTTTAAAGCTCTTATGGTACAAGAGGAAGATTAATACTACAAGAACAGCCTTGATGGGAGTGCTGCCATCTTACCAGGGAAAGGGAATTGACGTTTTAATGCACAGGGAAACAATCGAAAATTCATTTGAACGGGATTACCAGGGATCCGAAATCGGGTGGATCCTGGAGGATAATACCGAGATGATCCGTGTTGCCGAAAAAGTGGGCGGCATGCTTGTAAAAACCTACCGGGTATACCAAAAAAAGCTGTAATTACTTTTTACCTATCTTCTTGTTACAGGGCTGAATTTTGTTTTCGGTTTTAGCATATGGTGGTGATATAATTAAGGGCAAAGCACAAAAATTTGCCTCCAAATTTAATAACATCCTAAAATCCGCAAGAGTAATTATAAGAGATTGATTTTAAAATAAATGAGTCATCCCGAAAGCGTTCGGGACTTGCAAGCAAGGATTCATTTAAGTGCTTAGAAATCAACAAGTCATCCTATGACTTGCGGATATTGGGGAGTAAAAACGCTGCTACAAAATTTGGCGGAAAAAAAATTTTGAATCCATTCGTTTTTTTTAGGTTCCTTTGGCCATTAAACTTTAAATCCGTATAGTTATGAATAAAATATAGATTAAAGTCATTATCTTCTCCCTTTTTCTTGCGGCAGGAGCTTTAGCAGGGTCAACTGTAAGCAGTCAGGAAATTCAATCTGACCAGGATTGTTCTTTTTGTATGAACGGAACAACTTGCTTAAAAACTAAATCGACTAATGCCTGTGTAGGAAGCGATCCATGTTCAAATAATCCTGGAACTTGTGCCCCGGTTCCGGAAATTGGAGAAGCTTAGTCAGTATAGTTAAACTCAAACGAATGCAAGTATAATGAATCATATACTTGCATTTTTTTATCATGAAAAATAGTTTAATCATTACATTTGTTTTTTTCCTGTTCATCTCATGTCAAAAAAACGACACTTCAAGGGTTGAACACCCCACCAAAGAAAACATTTTGACTGATGAAGAGGCATCATTTGTTATTAAAAAAGATTCTTCCTCTGATATTAATAATAGTCGATTAATGGAACTGGCCCTGGAAATCGGAGAGGCTGAATTAATAAAAGAATTGGGGGTGGCAGCTTCTGAGGACGAAAACATATTAGGAAATATCACAGATGCGGCATTCAATGGTGACTATATCTACTTGCTGGATGACCAAAAAATAAATGTTTCCATATACAATATATCAGGAGAATATTTTTCGTCTACCGCTCGCAGGGGAAGAGGCCCGGGGGAGTTGGTTACCCCGGAATCAATAATCGCGCACGGGAACTATTTATTCATCTTAAATAATCATTATGGGGTTCAGGTATTTAAAAAAGGTCCTGATGAGAGTGAGTATGAGCCGTATGATCAATTAAATTTAAAAATACGGCCAGATGATATCTGTTTAAATAGAAATAACTTAATTGTAAATACAGTCCCTGGAAACTGGTCGGCTTCAAGCTTGGAGAATCAACATAATATTTCAGTTTTCAGAATGGAAAATTTTGAAGATGAGACCCAAACGTTTGGCAATAGGTACATAACCGATTCCTGGTCTGCCAAGCTGTTTATGTCGATGGGAGGTATTGAGTGCGCTCCGAATTCAAAAACAATTATACAGTATTTTGGGAATATCGGGCAATTAACCGGGTATAATTTGGAAGGTGAAATTGTATGGAAATCAAAAATTGATGATTTCAATCATCTGATACAAATTGAACGGGGAAGCATATTTGGACCAGACCCAAGTAATCTTCAAAATAATTATGATGTCATTGAAAATCTTGTTTTTATCAATGACCATTATTTTATTTTTCAAATAGTTAACAGAGAGCGAGTCGAAAACAAATATAAAAAATTGATTAGAACCTACCTGGCAGATTTTAATACAGGAGAAGGAATTTATATGTCATCAGATCTTGCTAAAGTTCTTGGCGTTGATTTTGAGAATAAACTTTATGTTACTTATGATGAAAATAAACCAACAGTCTCACTCTATAAATTTTGAAAGATTTACTACTCTATATATTAGCTTTTTTAGTCACATTTCTGCTATTCTATAATAATAATTATCAGAACTTGTCGAACTTATTTGTTAAGAATGATTTCAAATACATACCTATACCTGGTTCAGAAATAATTAATGCAGATAGTGAGCTCGTATTGATCTATGTAACAAGTTCAACCTGTCCATTTTGTAACAACGAAAATCTGTTAGCTACTATTGACAAGATAAAATTTGAATTGAAACAGAAAGCTGAAGGATCAGGCTATAATTTTTCCGCTATTGCAGTTGGTATTGACAGGGTTATTCAGTTGGATCATTTTAAAAAGTCAGGATTTTATGATGAAGTTATCATCGGTAATGGCTGGAATAATTTAGGATCACTTAACTACATACACGATCAATTTAAAGGAATGCCCGAAACTCCCCAGGTAATAATAACGAAAAGAAATTACCAGGTTTTAAATCCATCAGAAATAAATTTCAGAGAGAATGTAGGACTTACAAGTGAGATCGAGCTGCTAAGAAAAGCGGGAATTGACAATATTACTAATTGGTATGAACAAGGCCTTCAATTTCCAGCCAACTGGACGGAATAGCTGTCATGTCATCTTAGAAGTTTTTCTTGCGTTCTCCTCCTTTATTTTATGAATCAAAACTTAAGAAAATTTTACTTGCTTCATTTTATAAAATATATACTTATTCTGCCATCTTTTTAAACTATCAAGAAACCTGGAATCTCAAATTTTTTTATTACACATAGTGTCATGTAAATACTCATTTGGTGGATAAAGCCCTGAGCATTACCGAAAGAGCCTGTTTTTTTGATAACAGATAAAGAAGGGAGAAGGCCTGTCTTTTTTTAAAAAAAAGTATAAAATATCTATGTAATTCTTCTTATTAAGAATAATATTCTTTAAATTGTATTAAATACAGAATTAAATCATGGTTAAGTTAGATAAAATAGATAAGAAGATAATTGAGATCCTGCAAGAAGATGGAAGGATTACAAACAATGAACTTGCAAAAAAAATAGGCCTGACGACGACTCCAACACTCGAACGGGTAAAACGATTGGAGAAGAGCGGGGTCATCAAAGGATATACTGCGTGGATTAACAGGGGAGCTATTGGTAAAGGTTTGACGGTTTTCTGTTCTATCAAACTGGCTGTTCATCATTACAGGAAACTTGAGGAGTTTAAAACAAATATTGAATCGCTTCCGGAAATTCTGGCCTGTTATAATATAACCGGCGAATATGACTATTTACTTCATGTTGTGGTATCTGATACAAAAGAATACGAATCTTTTTTGAGATCAAAATTGACAAAAATTCCCGGCATTGTTCAGATATATACGGGTATTGTACTTTCCGTGGTGAAAGAACAGTCAAAAATTGAAATTACCAATGAGACGGAGGAGAAAGATGAAAAAATCAAAGAGACTTGAAACCATTTGTCCACAGGCTGACCATCCTGATAAAGATCCTTATGGGTCCCATCTGATGCCTGTTTATCAAACTTCGACATTTGCCTTTCCGGATACAGAATCAGGCCGGTTATTTTTTGAACATAAACCAGGTGGGGCTACACATAGTTACTCAAGGTTAGGCAACCCGACAATAGATAAGCTGGAAGAGGCATTATCAGCGATGGAGACAGTAAACCTACCGGTAAAAGCGGAAAGCATGGTTTTCAGTTCCGGTATGGCAGCCATAACTACGGCATTTTTGGCCATTGCACCCGGTAAGTCTTTAATTGCGCAGGAAACATTATATGGATGCACCTCACAATTTCTGTCGGAAGAAGCTTCGAAATTTGGGATCAATGTGATTCAATTGGATAGTAATGATCCGAATGAATTTATAAAGGCTATGGATGAAACAGAAGATCCCGGCCTTATTTTTTTTGAAACGATTGCAAACCCGACACTTACTGTATTCGATATGGAACCTGTGGTCCGCAAGGCTCATGAAAAAAATGTATTGGTAATGGTTGACAATACATTTGCAACTCCCTGGCATATACAGCCCTTCAGGTGGGAGTGCGATATAATTGCACATTCTACAACAAAATATATTAACGGGCATGGCAGCGTGATTGGGGGTGCTCTTGTGCTAAAGGATCATTTACGCACCAAATTCAATCTGGATATGTACAGAAAAAATCATGGGGGTACTGCAAGCCCGTTTGATGCCTGGCTAACACTTCTGGGTTTAAAAACTTTTCCTTTACGCATGAAAAAACATGCAGAAAACGCTATGTATGTAGCGGAGTATCTTGAAAAACATCCGGCAATTGATAAAGTTTTTTATCCCGGCTTGCCATCAAACCGTGATCTCAGACATGCAACAAAATATATGCGTAACGGATACGGTGGAATGGTTTCTTTTGAAGTGAAAGGCGGATACGAGGCCGGGAAAAATATGATGGATCGCGTTGAACTTTGTACACTTGCCGTAAGCCTTGGAAATGTGGATACGCTTATTCAGCACCCCGCCTCAATGACCCATGCCGTGATGGCCGAAGAAGCAAGAAAACGAATCGGGATTACTGACGGGCTGGTCAGGCTTTCTGTTGGAACAGAATCGGTTGATGACATTATAATGGACCTGGAGCAGGCGCTATCATTTGTCGAAGAAAAGCAGCTTTAATAGTCTATAACGGCAAATATATCCGAACCCCGGTCATTTTCCGTTTTCTGTTTTCTTTCCGACCGTTTTGTCTGATTTGGCTGAAGAAGATGATTTTTTCTTTTTCTTTTTTTCTTCTTCCTCATCTTCGTCTTCTATTTCAATGACCTCAGCCTCTACCTCGTATTCATCCTCATTCTCATCTTCGTTTATATCTTTTTCAACCAGTACCTTTGCGTCATTTACAAACAGCACAAACATGGTTATGGCAGATAAAACCGGGGCGATTGCCGTAATGAAAGCGGTACCTGCAACACCAATGGTAAGCTGGCTCTGAAATAGTGTCTTTCCGTTTTTATTCTGAATGATAATTCTGCGGGCACTTCCTTCCCGGATTAACTTTTTAACCTGGGTAATAATCTCATTTACCGTGCCCTGAATCTCTTCCAAAATCGTTTTTTGTTCTTTTTCCATTCTTTTTTTGATTGATTTTTCTTTGGCTGTGTAAGATATCGGTTCTTTTTTGTTCATACAGATAATACGTAACAACAAACAAAAAGATTCAGAAAGATGCTATCCAGAGTATACTGCGCATCCACCCTGGGTGTGGATGCGCGAATTATAGATGTTGAAATCAACATGAGCGGGGGAGTACCCAAGTACTTTCTCGTGGGGCTGCCCGACAGGGCGGTTAGCGAATCAAAAGACAGGATCCATGCCGCACTAAAGAACGCCGGTGCCCATTTTCCAAGAGGACGCGTAACCGTAAACCTGGCTCCCGCCGACCTGCCAAAGGAAGGCAGCAGTTTTGACCTGCCGATTGCCCTCAGCCTGCTTGCGGTTTCAGGACAGATCGAAACCGATAAACTCAGCAAAAGCCTGGTACTGGGTGAGCTTGCCCTCGATGGTGAACTGCGTCCGGTAAAAGGCGTACTGCCCAAAGCCGTTGAGGCCCGCAACCGCGGACTCGATTACCTGATCGTTCCCCACAAAAACGGAGCGGAAGCAGCTGTGGTTGACGGCATCAGAGTAATGGCATTTCATAATCTTGCGGAGGTGATGCAGTGGCTTGAAAACAAATCGGACTTCGAACCGGTAAAGGTTGATATCAGTCGTGTATTTCAACAAAACGGCCAGGAGGAGGTGCTTGATTTCAGCGATGTACGTGGGCAGGAATCCGTTAAACGGGCACTGGAAGTGGCAGCGGCCGGTGGGCACAATGCCATCATGGTGGGCCCCCCGGGCTCCGGCAAAACCATGATGGCCCGCAGAATCCCCACCATTCTTCCACCTCTAACCCTGGATGAAGCCCTTGAAACTACCAAGATTCATTCGGTGGCGGGGATATTGTCGGCAGGCAAGGCCCTGGTTACACAGCGCCCGTTCAGGTCGCCGCATCATACGGTGTCGGATGTGGCACTGGTAGGCGGAGGCAGCATCCCGATGCCTGGTGAGATATCGATGGCGCATAACGGCGTGCTCTTCCTGGATGAACTGCCTGAATTCAAACGCAGTGCACTTGAAGTGATGCGTCAGCCACTCGAAGACGGGTTTGTCAGCATAGCAAGGGCCCGGATGAGTGTGAGCTATCCCAGCCGGATCATGCTTATGGCATCCATGAATCCATCGCCTTCAGGCGACTGGTACGATCCAGAGGACCCCGAAGGCACCACGCCTATCCAAATGCAGCGATATCTTGGTAAAATCAGCGGTCCGCTGCTCGACAGGATCGACCTCCATGTGGATGTGGAAAAGGTGGGTTATGAAGAGTTGTCGTCCAAAGCCAAGGGGGAATCATCGGCTGAAATAAGAAAACGGGTTATTGAAGCGAGAAAAGTACAAACGCGTCGGTTTATGGGGATGAAGAATGTCTACTGCAATGCCCAGATGAGCACCAAGCTTGCAAGAAAGGTTTGCCGGATTGATGAATCGGGTGCGGCGATGATGAAAAAAGCGATGAATTCGATCGGGTTGTCGGCCCGTGCATACGACCGCATTCTGAAAGTAGCACGAACCATAGCCGACCTGGATTATTCGGAAGAGATCAAAACCCATCATATGGCGGAGGCGATTCAGTATCGAAACCTGGATCGTGATGGGTGGCTGGGTTAAAACAAATGGCACGAACCAATGGTGTACGAGCGGACGCTCGCACCATTGCGATTGTGCCAAACCGTTGGGATTGTGCCAAACTTGGCGCGGCGCTGGCG
>CAYPZI010000009.1:0-32661 GCA_964415185.1 uncultured Balneolaceae bacterium
TCGGAAAAATAATCGACCGGTGCATATTCGAAGGTCCACATCCGGCCGTTATCCAAAATAGAAGATGGAACCGGTTCAAATTCCGGCAGCAGGGAAACAGAAGCTTCCTGTACTTCGGATTCCGGAGCCGGAGCGGTTGTCTGTTGAGGGGTGGCACAGGCTGTTAATAAAATTATAAAAACAATGATGGGCGTGAACAGGTAGTTGCGTGATTTCATTTTTCAGTTCAATTTTTAAGTTCAGAATCGGAAGCTGCTCTTCATTATAGTAAGTTTAATAAAATAAAAATTATTGCTCATGTAAATATCATTGAAGATTTTCATGAAATTCAAAATCAAATCACCTGAAAGCGGTTAAACATGAGTAGCCCCCACAACGAGAAAGCTTTGTGGTGCGGGCCGGGTTTTCCGACGGCCGGGGCGGTAACCGGTTCCATTCCGGGCTAAACTATATCTCACCTGTAAATACTGAACGACCGCTTGTAGAAATCCATATTGATACAAATAGCAAGCATCAGGGTATTGGTCAGGAAGGCCGATCCTCCGTAACTGACAAAGGGAAGCGGGAGGCCGATGACCGGGATCAGCGATGTGGCGCTGCCGATGTTGATGATAAGATGCAGGAAAAAGGTAAATGCGACTCCGGTAAGTACAAGTTGGGCAAATGGGTGCTTATGCAATACTGCCATCTGCAGCAGCTTCATAATAAGAAACAAAAACAAAAGCAGCACGGTTGCGGACCCGATAAAACCGAACTCTTCACTGATCACACAGTAGATGAAATCGGTCCATTGTTCAGGCAGGAAACGCAATTGGGTCTGTGTTCCCTGTAAAAAGCCTTTGCCGTACAAACCGCCAGACCCAATCGCCGTTGTTGCCTGGATTACATTCCACCCCGCGCCCTGGGGGTCGACGGATGGATTTGCGAAAGCTTCGACCCTGGAGCGCTGATGAGGCTGAAGGATTTCGTTAAGCGCAATTTCTGTTCCGATAATAACTAATGCGCCGAGCACCAGGGAGGTAAATCCGAGCCAGGTTCTTTTCTGTAAAAAGAAAATGACAATGGTTAGCAGTACAGCGGTAATAATTCCAAATGCCCAGTCGATAACTGTAAAATAGGCAATCAGTGCAGGAGAAATCATCAGAAGTGAAATCCCGTAAGATAATCCTGATAAAAACAGAATAACCGGCAGTAATCCCAGAAAGATGATGGCTGTGCCGGTTTCATTCTGCAGTATAAGTAAAATAATGGGTAACAGAAAAAAGCCGAGAGTGGTAAGGGCTGTCTTGATATTTTCGGATGAGAGGTCACGCTGGCCAGACAAGTAATTTGCCACAGCAAGAATTGTTCCCAATTTCATCAATTCACCTACCTGCATATTAAAAGGGCCGATCCGAAGCCAGCTTTTTGATCCGCTTACTTCTACACCGAAAAAAAGAGTAAGAATCATTAAAAATATGCACAGCCCATAAAAAGGATATGCAACACCCTGAAAGGTACGCGGGCTGGTAAATTGAACGGCTACCAGTATCACCAATGAGATGGAGACCCATAAAGCCTGCCTTCCAAAGTTTTGCTGTATATAGTCAGGTAAAAAATCGGATACAGGTCCCTGGGTGGCACTGTAAATGGCGGTCAGGCCGATAATGGCCAGTAGTGACCAGGTAATTATAACGGACCAGCTTATTTCGGCTTTATCTGACATTATTCCTGTTCCTCTTCGCTGTTATTGTCCTCAGATAATTTTGGCTTAAAATCAAGAACATAATTATACACATAATTTCTTTTAATAGTGCCTGTAAGGTATTTTTCGATTAAAAGCGATGCCACAGGTGCCGCTGATATGGAGCCGAATCCCGAGTTTTCCATAAGTACGGCTACGACTATTTCGGGATTTTCATACGGGGCAAATGAGACAAACCAGCCGTGATCTTCTCCATTTGGATTTTGTGCAGTTCCCGTTTTACCTGCAACCGCGATGCTGTCAAGGTTTGCGTAGAATCTGCCGCTGCCAGTAAGCACAACATCACGCATTCCCTCTTTAACGATATCAAGATAATAAGGTTTGATCCACTCCAACCTCGTCTTTTCAGGATTTGTATAACGCAAGGCTCCATCGGGTTCACGAATCGATTTAACAACGTGCGGCTGGACTCTGTACCCGCCGTTTGCAATTACGGATGTGGCCACGGCCACCTGCAGCGGTGAAACGGACACTACACCCTGTCCAACTCCCAGGCTTATCAGGTCGCCGGTGCCCCATTTCCTCTCTCCAAAAGCCTGGTTCATATACGTGCTGTCCGGAATAATTCCCCTTCGTTCAAACGGCAGGTCAATATTGTTCATTCTGCCAAGCCCAAAATCTTTCACAAGACGGCTCCAGGTGTTAAAATACCCCCGTTCGGCAATTTGATTCATCAACCAGAAAAAATAGGTGTTACTGGATTTGCCGATGGATTTTTTCAGGTCATAATCACCTATTTCTGCAAGATCGCGATAGGCACGTCCCCTGTAAAACGCCCCGCTGTTATAGATTTCAGTTTCCGGTGTAATCAGGCCAAGGTGCAGGCCGATAACTCCCATGACCGGTTTAAATGTTGAACCGGGCGGCTGCATGGAAGAGATTGCACGGTTAAAAAGCGGTGTCAAGCTATCGGCGTTAACAGCTTGCCAGTATTCAATATCGAGCCGGCCTGCCAGTTTGGTTACATCAAACTGCGGGGCACTTACAAGGGCCAGAATCTCACCGGTATGGGGATTCATGGCAACTACGGCGCCTTTCTTGTTTTCCATCAGCTCTTCTGCAAAAGCCTGCAATTCACCATCAATGGTGGTAAGGAGATCGGCGCCTTTTGTAGGTGAGATGTTCAATTCCCCTTCATTATAATTGCCCAGAATCTGCCCGAGTGCATTAACCTTGACATAATCGAAACCGGGTTCGCCTTTCAAAAAATCTTCATAGGCCAGTTCAAGTCCGCTTTTTCCGATTTTATCACCCAGTCTCATTTCATCCGTTCGCCTGTACTCTTCCTCTGTTGCCTCCCTTAGATACCCGAAAAGATGAGATGCAATCAAATTCTCATCGTAATTTCTCTTGCTCTCAATTTGCTGGCTGATACCCGGCAACTGCCATAGATTTTCCTGGATATTCGAAAACTCCTGAAAGCTGACTTCTGTTACCAATCTTGAAGAACGATGCCAGGAATAATTCTGAGCTTCATTCACTTTTTCAAGAATTTCTTCAGGTTCCAAATTAAGTAATTGTGCCAAAAGGGGAATCTTGCTTCTGTGAAAATTGGCAGGAGTAATATTAATAGAGAATATGGGTTGGTTATCAACGAGTATCCGGTTATTACGGTCGTAGATGAGCCCCCTGGCGGGGTTAACTATCTGTTGACGAAGGGAATTTTCACGGCTTAACGGGGTATATTTTTCAAAATCGAGAATTTGAAGCTTGAAAACAGCCGCAGTAAGAATCAAAACTCCCGTAAGTACGATTACCTGGAGAAACCTGATGGAATTTTGTATAGTATGTTCTTTTCTGCTAAGGCTCATAGATGCTGCTTTAGTTCTCCTCTGTTCTGACAAGATGTAAAAATCCGGCAATGAGTGCCGTGTATGCACTGCTTGCTACAATAAGATTCCAAAAAAGGTATTCTGTTGCAATTGCTTCTGAAAACAAGCCTGTTGCCCAAAATATAGTATTATGCAAAACCGCTGCTAAAAAAACAATGATGAATATCTGCCAGAAGATAAACCGTTTCTCTGAAAGGTTACTTAAAAAACCATGAACAAGAAATATAAGAAGTACCTTGCTAAACATATTCATGCCCCACAAATCCAGCAGGGCATCCTGGAAAAAAGCCAGGAGTGCTGCCAGGATCAAAGTTTCGGTTCTCTCTTTTTTCGGACAGAGCCAAAGCAAATAGATCAGGACCAGGTCCGGCTCCGCATTAAATATTTTCAGATGCCTCAGTAATACAATCTGAATGGCAAGTAATCCAAGGCCGATTAACAGGTATCTAAAAAAACTGGATTTAATCAAAAGAGTTCTTCCTGGTTTTCAATTAGATTCTGAATGGTTGAATCGGGACGGAATTTCATTATAAATCCTTCAGCGGATGTAAACAAGTTTACAAACGGCTTTAGCCGGATAACCTGGACATCCATTCCCTCCTGCGGTTCAACGGCGGTAATTTCACCGATGGGTATTCCCGGTGGAAATTGATTGCTGTATCCCGAGGTCTCAACCACCTGGCCGGTATCAACCGGAATGGTCTGAGGCACATGTTGCATAATCAGTTCTTCGTGTGAAGATCCCGTCCACGAGACAATACCAAGGGCCCGTGAACCCTGAATCCGGGCACTTACATTAAACAAGGAATTAGAGTATGGTATGACCTGTGAGTAATTTTTGGACGAAATAATTACCTGGCCGGCCAGCCCGTCAGGTGTAACAAAAGGCATTCCGGGTTCTACATCGGATAAGGTTCCCGCATTTACTGTAATCGAGTTGTTAAGCCTGGTCAAATCTTTTGCCACTACCATAACAGGAACCAGCGGGTAGTCGCTCTTTTCACGCATATCCAGCAGTTCCCTCAGAATTTCATTTTGCTGTGCGGCAGACCTCATCCTGCTTAACTCATCCTGTAAAAGAACATTCTGACGCTGCAGGTACGAGTTTGTTCTCAGGGCCTGCCGGTAAATCCGGATATTTGCAAGCGGCTGCTCGAGATAACTGAGCAACGTAACTGACACTTTTCGAAGATTTTGCATTCCTCCGTCATGTCGCGTTACCATTAAATATCCGGCAAACACGAGAAGTAAAGCGGCAAGAATATAATCTTTCGCATCAGTGATGCGGAGGAATCGAAATTGCATTCACTTTGTAATCCGTTTTCAGGAGATGACACTCCTGTAGTAGTCAATATTTTCAAGTACGGCTCCCGTGCCCCTAACTACGGCCGTAAGCGGATCCTCGGCTATATGAACCGGAAGATCAGTGGTTTCATTGATCAGCTTGTCAAGATTTTTCAATAGCGCACCTCCGCCGGTAAGCATAATACCGCGGTCGAGTATATCAGCTGAAAGTTCGGGAGGAGTTTGCTCAAGTGACTTGGTTACCGCTTCCACAATGGTGTTCACTGATTCGGAGATAGCCTCGCGCACGTCTTTCGATGTCACCTGCCGGGTTCTGGGAACGCCGTTTACAAGATCGCGGCCCTTGGTAATCATCTCGAGTTCTTCGTCCAGCGGGGCGGCCGACCCGATTTCACACTTAATTCTTTCTGCTGTTCTTTCTCCAATCAAAAGGTTGTGGTTGCGCCTGAAATAGTTGATGATATCTTCGTTCAGCTCATCACCGCCAAGTCGAACAGACTGAGCATGTACGATTCCCGACAGGGCGATCACAGCAATTTCAGTTGTGCCGCCGCCGATATCGACAATCATGTTGCCAACCGGCTCATGTACATCCAATCCGATTCCAATGGCGGCTGCCATGGGTTCGTCCACAAGGTACACCTCTTTTGCACCCGCATGTTCGGCGCTGTCGCGAACAGCACGACGCTCAACTTCGGTAATACCACTCGGGACACAAACCACCATCTGCCTGGTGGTTGAATACCACTTCATTTTTACCTTTTTGATCATCCCTCTGATCATCTGCTCAGCTACCTCAAAATCTGCAATAACCCCATCACGAAGCGGGCGTACCGTCCGGATATTTTTATGTGTTTTTTCATGCATCAACTGAGCTTCATGTCCCGTAGCTACGGGTACATTGTCATTGTTCAAGGCAACGATTGAAGGTTCATTCAGCACAATTCCCTGGTCTCTTGAATAAATAAGGGTATTGGCTGTACCGAGGTCAATGGCAATATCGGTATATAAAAAATCGAACAGACCTTTTTTAGTCGAATTTTTTTTGGTATCAGGTTTTTTGGTCTGAACTGCAGTTTCCGGCATTATAGTAACTCTGTGAATTTAATTGTCAGGGGCAACGAACAAAAATACAAGATTAACTTAGTATTTGCGAATTTAAGTTTTTTGATTTCTAAAAAAGCACATGGCAATCAACCGGTTCTTTATCAATGCCTGAAATGTCGCATCCCGGTAAAAATCATTGCCATGTCATGTTCATCTGCTGCATTGATTACCTCCTCATCCCTGATGCTGCCGCCGGGCTGGATTACGGCAGTTGAACCTGCTTTTGCAGCAGCTTCAACCCCATCTGCAAAAGGGAAAAATGCATCGGATGCAACTACACTGCCCTTCAGGCTCAGCTTTTCGTTTCCTGCCTTCATAACAGCAATTTCGGAACTGTCAACCCGGCTGGTTTGTCCTGTGCCGATGCCAAGCGTTTGGCCGTTTCCGGCATAAACAATGGCATTTGATTTTACATGCTTCACCACTTTCCAGGCAAATATCAGGTCCCTGTATTCATCATCTGTTGGCTTGCGCTTCGTTACAATCTTAAAATTGTCCGGGGTAACCACTTTATTGTCGGGCTGCTGTGAAATGATGCCGCCGAATAGAGATTTGTACAGCCACTGATGCTCTCCGGACGGGAGTTTTTTGATACGTGCAAGCCTTCTGTTTTTTTTCTGTGTTAAAAGGTGTTCGGCTTCCGGACTGAAGCCGGGAGCCAGGATGATTTCGGTAAATATTTTATCGATTTCAGTTGCGGTTTCGATATTGAGTTCTTTGTTTACGATGATAATCCCTCCGAAAGGGGATTGGGTATCGGTTGAAAAAGCCTTGCGATAAGCTTCAGCCGTTGTATTGCCACTGCCCACGCCACAGGGTACGGTGTGTTTAAAAATGGCGGCAACAGGTTCTTCCGTTTTGAATTCATTTATGAGCGAAAGGGCTGCGTCAATATCGAGATAATTGTTATAGCTTAACTCTTTGCCGTGAAAACAGTCAATAAATTCATTTTGGTTTCCGTAAACGGCAGCTTTCTGATGCGGATTTTCACCGTATCTGAGGATTGTGTTTTTTGGAAGTGAAATCGTTGCCTGTTCGGGGATCTCACAATGGTCAATTTCGTTCATGTAATGGCTGATGGCTGCATCATAGTCGGCTGTATGGCCGAACGCATGCCTGGCAAGCGTTCTCCGGAATTCGAAGGAGACGGTTGCTTCATCATCAAGCATCTTTGTGAACAGGCCATACTGCCCCGGGTCACTAAGCACGGCAACATGCGCAAAATTTTTGGCTGCCGCCCGGAGCATGGCCGGGCCGCCGATATCAATATTTTCGGTAGCTATGGCCGGTGTTACATCGTCAGATGAAACTGTTTCCTTAAATGGATAAAGATTCACCACCACCAGTTCGATCGGTTCGATTTCAAGTTTATTCATTTCGGCGACATCATCCGGATGGCTTATCCGGCCAAGAATGCCGCCATGAATTTTTGGATGAAGGGTTTTAACCCTTCCGTCGAGGCATTCCGGGAAACCGGTAAGGCTGCTCACATCCGTCACAGGCAGGTTGTGCTGTTTCAGGGTTTTTGCAGTGCCCCCGGTTGAGATTAGCTTAACGCCGTGTTCGTGCAGTTTTTGAGCCAATTCAACGACCCCGCTTTTATCGGAAACGGACAGCAGGGCTCTTTTTATTTTTAAAGGAGTTTCAGGCAGGGTACTTAAAGGTTTTAAAGCCACGTATCAATCAATTTTTTCATTTAATATGTTTGCTATTACTTTTGGAAGCAGTTTATGTTCCTCTTTTAAAACCTTTTTTGCAAGGCTTTCGGGTGTATCATCAGGCTTTACAGGAACTACGGTCTGTTCAAGAACCGGGCCTTCGTCATAATCTTCGGTTACCAAATGGACGGTGCATCCCGTTTCGGTTTCACCGGATTCAAGCACTGCCTTGTGGACACGCATGCCATAGTATCCGCTGCCGCCGTATTTTGGCAGAAGAGAAGGATGAATATTGATAACACGGTTCTTGAACTTTTCCAGTACAGAGTCCGGAATTTTGGACAGATAGCCGGCAAGTACAATTAAATCCGGGTTCCATTTATCGAGTTGAGATAACAATTTATTTGAAAAACCAGGGGTGCCCGGCGAAATCACCTCAACAGGAATGTTGTTAGCCATTGCCCGTTCTATAGCCCCGATGCCGTGTCTGCTTGCAATCAGACCGGCTATCTCAGCTCTGATTTTTCCGCTATTGACGGTATCGATAACAGACTGGAAATTTGTGCCTGAACCCGAAGCAAAAACTACAATTTTTTTCAATGAGTACCAGGGTGTTTAAGTGATTTTGGTGAACGGTGAGAAGATAAAAAAATGCTGACGGAAAATCGCATGTTTTGATTTGTATTGTGTGCCAATTTCAATCATATTTCATCTGACAAAAAACAGACCCTGGTTCTTATAAACCTTAAACAACAGATTTATCCATGTTTGATTTTACAGATATGTCGATTTCAGAAATTGCTTCGAAAGCCCACGAGCTGCTTACGGCTACCCTGTTCAGGCTGCAGGATACGCCTGTTACCTTAATGTCAATTCTGATTTTTCTGATTTTTATTACGGCTTTTATATTTCTTGGCCGTTTTACGAAGAGCGTCCTGCAAAAAAGGGTATTGAAACGATTCGACATTGAGAAAGGGCTCAGATACACACTGGCGCGGGTCAGCCAGTACGCTATTATATCCATTGGTGTTTTGATCTCCTTTCAATTTATCGGCATCGATCTCAGCAGCCTCGCTGTTATTTTCGGTTTGTTGTCGGTTGGTATCGGTTTTGGGCTTCAGAATATTACGAGTAATTTTATATCCGGTTTGATTGTACTATTTGAACGGCCTATCAGCATTGGTGACCGTGTTAGTGTTGGGGGAATTGAAGGGGATGTGATTGAAATAAATATCCGATCAACTAAAATCAGAACCCTGAACAATATTTCAATCATTGTTCCGAATTCCGAATTTGTATCAACCAATGTGATCAATTATTCACACGGTGATTCCACTTACAGGCTGGATCTCAATGTGGGTGTATCCTATTCCTCCGACCTGGATGCCGTTTTAAAAGCACTTAAGGAAGTATTAAGTGAGCACTCAAGAGTAATGGAACATCCCAAATCACAAATTCATCTTACGGAATTCGGCGACTCGGCTTGGAATATGCAGATTCGCGCATGGATACACGATGTAAAAGAATACCCGGTAATCCGGGACCAGATCAACCAGGCGATTGTGAAAAAATTCAGGGAAAATAATATTGAAATTCCATTTCCGCAGAGGGATTTGCACGTGCGCTCAAGTATTCCGATTCCGTATGAAGCCGGGAACGGAAAGGCTGGAAATCAGGCGTAAATTTGAGGCGGTGGGAATTATGCAGAGTGAAAACGCAAGAGTCAAAACGCAAAACTGAAAAGGCAAAAGTAAGTAAAGGTTAATCCAAAGTTCCGTAAGGGGCAACCGGTTACCAGATAATTATCAAGCGATACTTGGACGGCTCCCCCGGAGCCGTCTTTTCACTTTTCAGTTTTGCGTTTTCACTTTATAGTTGCCAGCCGGTACTTTGAAGAATGAGTCTGTTGCCAACTAACGAAATCTCTCCAAAACCATCGCATGACCCTGGCCGCCGGCGGCACAGGCCGCAATGAGGGCAAATTTTCCGTCTTCTTTTACAAGCCTGTTGGCGGCTGTGGTAACGAGGCGTACACCTGTCGCCCCGAAGGGATGACCCACCGAAAGCGATCCGCCCCATACGTTGAATTTGTCCATGGGTATTTCGCCCACTTTCTTGTCCCTGTTAAGACGTTCACGGGCAAAAGTATCACTTCCGAGGGCTTTTAAAACTGTCAGAATCTGCCCGGCAAAAGCTTCATGGAATTCAAAAACATCGATGTCGCCTATTTCAAGATTCATTTCATCCAATACCCTTGGAACCGCAAAAGCCGGCCCGATCAGCAGCTCGTCGCCCGGACGCTGGGCAACATAGCAGTAGGAGCGTAATATTGCTTTGGGTGTGTAACCCGCTTCAAGTGCCGTCTCTTTCTCCATTATCAGCGATGCCGAAGCACCATCGGTCAGAAATGACGAATTCCCTGCCGTATGGGTTCCGTGAGGTTTGATGAATGCAGGCTTAAGTGACGACAGTTTTTCAAGCGTGCTGTCACCGCGGATGCCGTTATCCGCGTCAATAATTTTGTAATCGGGCGGAACCGGAACAGGTGTAATCTCTTCATCGAAAAATCCTTTGTCCCGCGCTTCGGCAGCCAATTTGTGTGACCGGAGTGCATACTCGTCCTCCTCCTTCCGGCTGATGCCGAATTTGGCAGACATCTTGTCACAGCTTTCCCCCATGGTTTCCCCGGTCGAATATTCCGAGATGGATGGGATTTCAGGCAGGAAATCGCTCAATCTCAATCCTTTAAAAAATTTAAGATAGTCGAGAGGAGAACGGTATTTTTGAGTTTCCAGCAGTTTTTGTCTGAAGCGTTTTCTGAACCGGATCGGTATATCGCTCATAACTTCAGTGCCCCCGGCGATAACGGCATCTGAATGGCCAGTCATAATTGCATTGGCTGCATCCGTAACCGCCCTGTTGGATGAAATACAGGCAAGTGAAATTGTGTGTGCAGGAATGGAGTCCGGCAGTCCGGCACCCATCGTGCATTCCCTGGCAACATTACTGGTAAAAATATCCTGGATTACGTTACCCATAATCACATGGTCTATCAGCTCGCCATCCAGTTTGGTTTTGGTAATGAGACCTCCAATAGCCAGCCGTCCGAGATCATAAGCCGTCATTTTCTTGAAATCTGTTTGTGCTTTTAAAAAAGGTGTCCGGGTACCATCTACAAAAACCGCTTGTCTTGATCCGTTTTCTTTTTTCATCATAATTTTTTCTGATTATCGGGATGAGGCCGTCAAAAATATATTTACCTTTACGTCAAAATAACTCTTTTATGTAAAATTTAAATATACAAGAGATCTCAAAAGGTTTTTTTATTTCAAAGTATTATTTTCATAAAAAAAGTTCACCTATGGATCCCCTTACACACGGTTTGGCCGGGGCTGCGGCATCAATCGTTATCAGCAAAAATAAAAATTACCGGCCTGCTGCCGCTGCAGGATTTATCACTCCGTTACTTGCGGACCTGGATTTTTTCATCCATTCACCGGCAGACCCCTTGCTGAACCTGGAGATACACCGGCAGTTTTCACATTCTTTACTATTTATTCCCGCAGGTGCTTTGATTGCCTTTGGTTTGCTCTGGTGGATTATGCGAAAAAAAGTAACAGCCACTGAACTTTTCTTATACTGTCTTGTATCGTATGCAACGGCGGGAGTCCTGGATGCTTGCACCAGCTATGGAACCATGCTTCTTTGGCCATTCAGTGATGAAAGAATTGCCTGGAATATTATTTCGGTTATTGATCCTGTGTTTACCCTTTTCTTTGGAGGGCTGATAGTTTACTCTGTAATCAGTTACAAAAAAAAATTTACATACATCGCTCTGCTTTGGCTTACAGTTTACTTTTCATTCGGATACTTTCAAAAAGAAAAGGCGACACTTCAGGCTGAAACGGTTGCCACTTCAAGAGGGCACATACCTGAACGAATGGTTGTAAAACCAACAATCGGCAACCTGGTTTTGTGGCGGTCGGTTTATGAATATGATAACAGGTTCTATGCGGACGCCATCAGGATTTTACCTTTTACCGGTTCGGCAGATGTTTACAGAGGCCATTCACAGCCCCGGTTCTTCCCGGAAATGAGCGGAACTTATATCAGGGGGTCTGTTTTATACAACGATATGATACGATTCCGGAAACTGTCCGATGGGTTTTTGGTTCGGCATCCCGATTACTCTAATATAATTGGCGATGCGAGATACTCCATGATTCCCTATTCTTTAAAGCCATTGTGGGGAATCAGGGTTGAGCCGGAGAGAAAAGCAAAGCATGCCGATATTATTTACTTCAGAGATGCATCAACCCAGGTCAGAAATATATATTACAGGTTGTTGACAGGTACTTTTGATGCAGATAGCTGATCAGAGCCGATAGGTTATCCTGAAATATGGCACAACCTCGTTTGATTTTTGTACAACAATGACACCATCTTTAATGTTATTAAACGGTAAAAATGCATTTACTAAAAAAAATTGATCCGGGTATGAAAAAACTAAATCTTCTAACAATTGTCATTATCCTTTTATCAGGAATATTAAATGAAATCGGTGCTCAGCAACGGCTGCTGGGCGAGGTTAATTTTCCAAATTCCGGATCTGAGGAAGCCCAAAGTGCATTTACAGAAGCCCTGCTTTTTCTTCACAATTTTGAGTATCGCGATGCGGCAATTTCTTTTCGTCAAGCGCAGGAAATTGATCCGGATTTCGTCATGGCGTATTGGGGAGAGGCGATGACCAAAAACCAGCCGATCTGGTTTCGACAGCAAAGGGATGAAGCAATAGAGGTATTAAATAAGCTTGCTTCCACTCCGGAGGACCGACAGAAAATACACTCAACCGGCCGCGAAAAAGATTATTTGTATGCCGTAGAAGTACTGTTTGGTACCGTGGAAGAAACAGCAGATCTATCAAAGGAAGAAAGGGATTTTGCCTACAGAGAGGAAATGGAAAAAATTTACGAAAAGTACCCGGACGATCATGAAGCCAGGAGTTTTTATGGGCTCTCAATGCTGGGCACTGCCCATGAGGGAAGGGATTTTAAATTGTATATGCAAGCCGCTGCTGTTTTGATGCCGGTCTGGAATGCAAATCAAAAACATCCCGGAGCGGCGCATTACTTAATCCATTCTTTTGACGATCCGGTTCATGCCCCGCTCGGACTGCCAATGGCGGAAGCCTATTCTGAAATTGCGCCCGATGCCGCACATGCGCAGCACATGACATCCCATATCTTTACAGCCTTAGGGTTATGGAACCGAGTTGTACATGCAAATGAACGAGCCAGTGAAGTGGAGATCAGGCGGGAACTTGAATTGGGTGAGCCCACTACGGTGTGCGGACACAACAGGTATTGGCTGGTGTACGGATACCTGCAGCAGGGAAGGGATCAGGAAGCAGCCAAGTTGATCGATACATGCCATGAGCGTGTATCCGATAGCCGTACTAATTCGAATCTGTGGCATTTTGCAATGATGAAAGCGCGTTATATGGTAGATACTGAAATTTGGGATGCCAATGAGCAATGGGTTATCAGCTACACGGAAAACACCGCGGGTGCGGTTGGCTATTATTTTACAGAATCCTATACCGCGATTCAAAAAAACGATTACATGAGAGCAAAATCATTTCGAACCCGGTTGCAGGAAATTTACGACATGAATCCCTCAGGAGAGCTTGAGGTGATGCTAACAGAATTGTTTGGTTTGATCAGGCTTGATGAAGATGGAGTGGAGGCAGGTCTTAATGAATTGAAAAAAGCTGCCGAACTGGAATCTGAACTTCCCCTCGATTATGGCCCGCCTACTGTAATAAAGCCGGCGCATGAACTGCTTGGAGAAACGCTTCTTGTGCTTAACCGGTATGAAGAGGCGGCAGTAGCCTTTCGAGATCAGCTATACCTCACACCCCGGCGCACCAATACCATGGAAAATCTCGCAAATGTGCTTGAAAGGCTCGGAAAACATGAGGAAGTAGCTGAATTGAAAGATAAATTAAATGAAATTTACAAAAAGGGAAAGACAGGAAGTTCAGCCTCGAAATAGTTTGTATATGCAAAGTTTGGAAAATCCGGATCAGATATTTAGGATGTTTCTTATGGAGTGTTACACTGAAAACAGTGACCCGGCCCACGACCTCCAGCATACTAAAAGGGTTGTAAATAACGCAAAATTATTGACGGAGAATAGTAATGCTGACCTTACGATTGTCGTTCCGGCCGCCTGGCTTCATGATTGTGTTATTCTTCCAAAAAATCATCCGGACAGAAAAAAGGCTTCAACTTTAGCAGCGGAAAAAGCAAGGCCTTTTCTTAAGTCTGAAAATATTTCGCCGGAAAAAATTGATTCGATCTGCCATGCGATAGAATCCCACAGTTTTTCAGCAGGGATCTCTCCGCAGACAACAGAGGCTAAAATCGTGTGTGATGCCGACCGGCTGGATGCCCTTGGCGCTATCGGCCTGGCGCGCTGCCTGATGACCGGCGGTAAGCTTGGCCGGCCTCTCTGTCATCCTGAAGATCCGTTCTGTGAAAACAGGCAGCCGGACGACAGCAAATGGACGGTTGACCATTTCTATACCAAATTGTTAAAACTTCCGGAAACCATGCAGACGGTTTCCGGAAAGAATGAAGCATTAAAGCGTGTTTCAATACTGGAACAATATCTCGGGCAGCTATCAGCGGAGTTGCAGAATCAGTAAGCAGCCGGAGTTCCTGCTTCCGGTACTGTATTCAGGATGAATTCCCTAAGATCATCATTCGATTTTTGAAGGTCTTCGGCGCGAAGGTACATCATATGCCCGCTTCTGTATCCCCTGAAGCCGAGCCTTTCTTTCATTTTTCCGCTTGGATCAATATGCCACATAGTGTATTTGGCATCGAAATAGGATGTGGCACCATCGAAATATCCGCTTTGAATCAGTACATTCAGCCAGGGATTTTGTGCCATCGCCTGCCGCAGGTTTTCACCGGTATTGTCTCCGCTCCGGTCCCACGGCCTTACCGGCCCGAACATATTGTACTTAATGTCTGTTTCAAAATTGAGAATATTTTTAAAGTAGTAATTGATAGCCGGAGTAAATGAATGCAGCCAGGAAGTGAGTTCGGAGTTGAAGTCGGGCCGCATGCCGGCATCCATCCGGTCAATGCCCTTATATCGTGAATCCAGCCGGCCAATAGTAAATCCTTCGTCCCTGAGAAGTTCTTTCCAGAAGAAGGCGGTTGGTACATCCAGGTTATGTTGGCGGATAACTTCCGCATCAAGGCCGGAGTAACGGCTGAACTGCCGGATGGTCTCGTTTTTCCGGTTTTCATCGGCCCATGCGCCTTTACCCATCACGGGTAAAAGCTCATTAATTGTAAACTCTTCCGATTCTTCGAGTACTTCCAACAGGTCCTTGCCCTGCAGATCAGGGGGCAACTGCTCGTGATACCACGCCGCTGCAGTGTAATACGGTAAACGGTTTGCGGCTTTAACCGGACCGTCACGGTCGATCCCGATATCGGTAGGCGATACCAGCACAACACCATTCAAATACATCCAGTGTCTGTTTTGCAGCTCTGATGCAAGGCCGGATACACGGGTTGTTCCGTAACTTTCACCGATCAGGTATTTCGGGGAGGTCCACCGGTTAGTTCTCGACACAAATGTATTAATCCATTCGGCAAGGTATTGGATATCCTGGTTTACACCGAAAAACGTCTCTTTTTTAGCTTCCGGATCCACAATTCTTGAATAGCCGGTATTGACGGGATTGACATAAACAATATCAGCAACATCCAGAATGGAATGCGGATTTTCTTTCACGCCGTAGGGTTGTACCGGGAATCCCTCATCGTCAATCCGAAGTATGTAGGGGCCGGTGTAGGCGAGGTGCATCCAAACTGATCCCGAGCCGGGCCCGCCGTTAAACGATATAAAAAGTGGCCTGCGACCTTTATCCTGAACATCCGACCGCTCGTAATAGGTGTAATGAATTGCGGCAACCGGCTCACCCTCATCGTTCCAAACCGGCTGTGTGCCGGTTGTTGCGTTATAAGGAACCCGGTTCCCTTTAATGCGCACCTCATGCTGGGTGGTTACAGTCGTATCAGCCGGAATATTTCTGGCAGATTGTGAGTATGCCGGAATTTCCGGAAGGATAAAGAATAAGAGCGAAACTAAAGTGACGGATATGGAGACTTTCATCATATTGAATTAATTGAATGCAAGTTGTTTATCCGTCAGGATAAGAGTAATTAAAGTTAAATGTTTTAAAAATTTTTCAAGGTTTGAAATCTACCGTCAGATGATTAGATAAATTTATCTATTGAGATATTTGTAAACTGACCAGGCCGTCAAACCCAGAGCAAGTGATGTACCGGCGAGAACAAGAGCCAGGTTCAAATCCCTTTGAATACGCTCAGCTTTTGCCAGGTAATCTGATCCTATTCCCTTTTCAGAAATAATATATTCAAGTTGTTCAATTCTCTCTTCAAGTTCTTGTCGTGATTTTTTCTTTAAATTCATTTTTAATTTATTTGATTGATATTAGCACTTTGTGACTTAAACAAGTTGAGAATGTATTGAGTTTCAAAAAATATCGATATCCCAAGCTGAACCAATGCAGGTGATTATTGATCAAAACCGGAGAAATCCTGCAAGCTGATCCAATTCTTTTGTACAACGGTATTGAACTCGTATATTTAGGCAAAATTAAATCTCAGATGTCCGGCAAGCCAAACCTCTCCGTACTTCTTACAACCCATACAAAATTCGAGCATCTCGAATTTTTGTTACAATCGCTTTTGCGGTTTCAAAAGCCGGAGTATGAAATTATCCTGGTAAATGATGATGCGGATACCGAAGCAGCAGAGGCTCTTCGGACCATGATTCGTATATCTGATGATGAAAGAGTATATTTTTTTGAACATCAATCGAAATATGGTAGAGGCCAGTCACTAAATGAGGCTTTACTTCAGGCCAGTGCCCCGCTGATCTGGGCACCACTTCGAGCCGATCGCCTGAATGAGTCATTGATGTCTGATACCATACGCAGGTTCAAATCAGACCCGGCTGCATTCTGGATGCTGGATGCGTCTTTACCGGATTCGATTTCGGCCTGGATTGATGCTGCCGGTGAGGCGGAATTGCCCGATGACAGTTGCTTTATATGGAATCGTAATGTATTACCGGGCGGAGATTTTGTATTCAATCCTTTTTTGAATTCCCTTACATCTGCCGAACTGGCACTCAGGCTTTCATCTCAATATGCCTGGCAGCGAACAGATCCGTTTTTTGTTCTTTCGGAAGAACAGTTTATTACTGCATCCGGAAGTGATTTACTCGAATTATACCTTTCATTGCTCCGTGTGGCAAAATCGGATGAAGAACGGCTGATGGTGATCAACTCAATTGAGAGCCTGAAGCACAAGCCAACTCTTTCACAACTATCAGATGATTTGATCCTGCAGGCAAGGCAGCTTCTTGCGAGGGGCGATGCCGTTAAAGCACTGGATGCCGTTAACAGGATTCTCAGGAAAACACCGGCACACAAAGAGGCCAATCGCCTTAAAATTACACTTCTTGAAAAATTGAGAAGACATGTAGAAGCAGCCGAGCTGAAACATTCCATGCAGAGTGGCCGCCTTACGGTGAAGGAAGATGAACCGAAAACAGATAAACCGTCGCCTGAACCGGCTGAAGAGTTAGCGGAACCACCGGATGAATTTACAGATAGTGAGACAGAACTCAGTATTATTATTCCGACAACCGGAGACAGCCAGCCGCTTTTGGAGAAGTGTTTTGCCGCTCTTGAGAAAGCGGTCTATAATATTAAAGCCGAGCTCATCATTATTGACAATGCCAGTATTGACAATACCTTTGATTATTTGAATCAGCTTCAGGATCGAAATTTTCTGAACTGCAGGGTGATCACAAATCAATCAAATCGTGGTTTTGCCGCGTCTGTTAACCAGGGAATTGAGATTGCACAGGGTAATAATATACTTGTGATGCATAATGATGTTGTGGTTGAAGATGATACCATTGAGACATTAATGGATGCTGTGTTTACCGGTATTGCCGATATTGCCGGACCATACGTTTCCAAAAACCCGGATGATTACCCGGATGACCTGCGTAATTTGAATGAAGTTGATGAACTTGACAGTTGCTGTATTCTATTTGAAGCTGATAATAATCTGAGATTTGATCCAGCATTTGAACTGTGCTATTTTGAAACAGCGGATTTTTGCAGGCAGGCAGCAAGCAGGAATATGAAACTGGCCAGGATCAACAAAGCAAGGGTTTATCATTCAAAAGCAGAAACAGTTGTTGCAATGGGCCTCAAATCGGAACCGGATCTCAAGTGGAAAAATGCCCGCTATTTTTCTGAAAAATGGCAGGAGAAGCCTGATTATGAAATCCCGGAACAGTGTGACCCGCCTGCCTGTTTTGAGGCACTTGGCCTCCCGCCAGACCCATGGCACCCGGACGAACACTGGCTTAAAGCCGTAGACATGTACCTGACCAGTGAAGTACAGACTATTATCAAAAAAACAACCTGGAAAGCCCCGGAGCTTTACACCATTGTTACAACCCTTCTTTTTGCGGAGAAAAGAGAATTACTGCGTTACCTGGAAGATGAAATGAACGACAAAGAGGTCCCTGAGATCATTCTGATTCTTCTTATTAACTTTTATTTCAAAAAAAATATATTCTCGCGTTGCAAACATTACCTCGCAAAATCCGGCAGGTACAGAAACCCGGTTTTCGATCTTTACAGGCTGAGAATGGCTGTGGCTAATAAAGAGCTTGACAAAGCTGCACAATTGCTTGAAAGGCTGATGAATATATATTCATGTAATCCTGAACTTTACAAACTTGCCGGTGATATCCACAGGGCTGATGGCAATGAAGGGGAAGCAAAATCATTCTATGCTTTAGCCAATCAGCTCGATCCCTTCCGGTTTCCGGCCGAAGAAGAGGCTTTTGAACTTCATCGTTAAAAGTAAATAACCCTCTCTTTTTTTGTTAATATTACTCAACTATTTTACCAGCCCTGTTAATGTAAACTGGATCCATGAAAAAGATACAATATAACCTTTATGTACTTCTGATTGCATTTCTATCGATTATTTATGCAGGCTGTGACCACCGTGATAAAAAGCCGGCTCCTCTATTGCTCATCTCTTTCGATGGCTTCCGGTACGATTATTTCGATAAAACCGAGACGCCAAACTTTGACAATTTCATTGATTCGGGTATTAAAGCTGAAGGATTGATATCCGTTTTTCCCACTAAAACGTTTCCAAACCACTATTCGATTGCAACCGGACTTTACCCTGAAAACAGCGGGTTGATTTCGAACAACATGTACGATCCCGGGATGGATGAATATTACTCGATTCGAGACAGGGAAGCGGTTGAAAACCCCGAATGGTATAAGGGGGAACCGATTTGGAATACGGTTGAAAAAAATGGCCTCAATGCAGGAACACTGTTCTGGGTAGGTTCTGAGGCACCTGTACAAAACATGAGGCCTACGTTCTGGAAAAAATATGACGGCGGTTTCCCGGAAACGGCAAGAATAGATACGGTGGTTCAATGGTTTACACGTGAAGATTCAAACAGGATTGATTTCGCAACTCTTTACTACAGCGATGTTGATACAAAAGGCCACATGTACGGAACAGAATCCGACTCACTTGTTGCTGCTATTGAAAATGCAGACAGGTTGATGGGTTATCTTAAAACCAGGCTTGAGGAAGCCGGTTTGTGGGGAAAAATAAATATCATCATAGTTTCAGACCATGGAATGGCAGATTTATCGGCTGAAAAAGTTATTTATATTGACGAATTGATCGATCTTGGCCGCGTCCAAATGATTGACTGGACACCGGTAGCAATGTTTAACCCGGATCAGGATTACCTGGATGAGGTTGTAGCGATTTTGAAAGAAAACGAATCTCAGGGCTTCAGGGTATTTAAAAAAGAAAATCTGCCCGAACGATATGATCTGAAAAATAATCCGAGAACACCGGATGTTATCATGATAGCCGATACGGGATATACCATTACAACGAAAGCAAGATATCCGTCGTTTGTTGCAAATCTGCCCTCTGCAACTCATGGGTATGACAATTATGAAAAAATCATGTATGGTATTTTCCTGGCAAGCGGTCCGGGATTTAAGAATGGTGAGACCGTTGAGCCATTTGAAAATATTCATATTTACGCTTTGATGACCGAACTGATGGGTATTGATCCTGCACCGAATGATGGAAGTTCAGAAATTTTTAAAGATGTATTAAAAAAGTACCTAAAATCCGCAAGAGTAATTATAAAAGATTGATTTTAAAATAAATGAGTCATCGGATGACTTGCAAGCAAGGATTCATTTAAATGATTAGAAATCAACAAGTCATCCGATGACTTGCGGTTATTGGGAAAGTAATAACATTTTCCAAAGCAAAATGAATATGTACCGTATTTTACTACTGTTGGGTTTTCTTCCTGCATTTGCCGGAGTCTTTGCATGCTCAAGTGCGCAAAATAAAATTCAGGCATACATTGAGATACCTGCCGGTACAAACCTGAAACTGGAGTATGATTTTAACAAATCGGAACTGGTGCCGGATACGCTAAACGGGCTTCCGAGAGAGATTGAATATCTTCCTTATCCTGCAAATTATGGCTTTATTATCGGAACCATTCAGGATAAAGTTTCCGGAGGAGATGGAGTTCCTCTTGATGTCCTCGTCATTTCTTCAGCCCTTCAACCCGGAGATTCAATCGAAGTGATTCCACTGGGCGTGATTCAAACTCTTGATGAAGGTGAAAAAGATGACAAGATCATCGCAATTCCGGCTGATCCAGGCCTTCAGACCGTAAAGGCTGATTCATTTCGGGAGCTGAAAGAGCGCTACCCCGGAATGATTGAGATTTTTCAGATTTGGTTTTCAAACTATAATCAGAAAAACAACTTTACCGAAATTGTGAATACTGGTGATGAAAAGCTTGCAATGGAACTAATACGAAGGTATTCTATTCATTGATTTACATTTCAACTGCCCGATGCAGGCAACCTGGGACACTTTTTCGTAAATATCGATTTGGATGCATAGACCGCTTCAGATATTTGAATCGCAGCAGAATCAACCGGAACGGATTTCAGATACCGGTGCCAGGATTCAACAATTTTTCCGCCGTCCGATTTCACGATTTCACCGATAGAGCCATTCCGGTATGCGGCTTTTATCTCAGCCGGAGGCAGTTCTTTCAATATGTGCCTTACAAATGATCCTGTCACCGTATAACTTATGATGCCCGGCTGACGATAAAATCCTGTAAAGCCAAACAGTTTCTCAAGCTCTGAAGCACCGGGCAGGGTGTCGCCCGCTGCAACAATCTGATCAATGGATACCTCACGGAAACGTTTCGGGTCGATGGCAACGGCAAGGCCTTCAACCAGCCCGATACTGCTGCTTGCCCCAAACCGGTTACCAAACTGTTTTGCCACCACGTGAACCATTTCATGTTTTAAAACACCGGAAAGATCATCCAGGGTAATATGCATTTGATCCCGGTTTAGCCACACCGGAACGTAATTTGTATCCCCTGCTCCCGTTAGTTGCTTTTTTTTGTCAGAACCGGGATATATAAAGCTCAATATCGGATCAGATTGATAGTTTTCGGGGTCGAGCTCAAGAATCCCGGTAATTTCGTTGAGGTAGGTTTCGTGCAGTTCTCCGATTTTTTGAATTGAATCTTTATCAGCAGCTACAGGATCGTAAATAATTCTGAAATGCTGCGTTGAATGTATACCTCCGAGCTTATTGGCGATGTATTTTTCAGTAGAAATAAAACCGGCTTTGGAAGCATTCATGTAGAAAAGAACAAGGAAAAGAGCTCCTAATATAGTAATGGCTTTGGCGGTTTTATTTTCAGTAACGGCAGGCAGTGTCCATAAAATACCAATCCATGCAAAAGTGCTCAGGCGGAATAACAGCAGTTTATCCGGAAAAAGGACTGTTTCATCGTAAATCGGTCCGGGCCAGTAGCCCCATATTTGATTGAAGAAAAAGAGCTGCGGAAAATTTAAGAATTCATACAAAGTGGGTATCAGCAAGAAAAAAAACCAAAAAAAGAGAGCGGGTAGCAGAGCATTTTTGAAATCCATCATAGACGAAAGCCTTCCGATAGTGAGGCCTAACAGTGCTGCCGGCAAGGGCACTGCAATCCAAAAAGCCAGCCCGTCGAACGAGTAGCAGCCATGGAGAATATCTGAAATCAGCAGTGGCAGCGCCCAGCCTGCAAAAAAGAAGAGCGAACTTTTAAAGATCTGAAGGTACCCGTGTTTTTGTTCTGAAGCCCGGTACAAGCAGTAAATACTCAGGATGACGGCTGCAACGGATGCCGATTCCCAATGAAAATTTCGCAGTAACGGTATAAAAAGTGATAACAGACCGGTAATGAATCCAGCCAATAGAGCTTTGTGGAATCTGTGAAAATGCATCGGATTAGAAGATGACCGGGGTAATTTATTTATGTTGCTTAATCAAATATAAACGGACTTACTTTTTAAACAGGTTTTTGGCTACGAAAAAAATATTCTCTTTTCTTTCAAAAAGCCGTCGTTTAAAATAGGGAAACCACATGGTTCCGTATGGCACATAAATCCTTGTATGATAACCGTTCACGGTAAGTTCAACCATTGTTTCCTCGCGAAGCCCGTATAACATCTGAAACTCGAACCGGGCCTTTCCGATCCCCTTTTCTTCCGCATGATTTTTCACCCAGTTTATAATCTGATCGTCATGAGAAGCTATCCTTGGAAAAGTGGTTTTATCCATCAAAATGGAGGCGTATTCCTTGAATGCCTCGCGGATGGCAGTCATATTCTGTAAGGCTACCCTTTCAGGCTCCTGGTAGGCTCCTTTGCAAAGGCGTACATCGGCACCCATTTCGGCCAAATAGGGTATGTCTTTTTTTGACCGGTGAAGATAAGCCTGGATTACAATGCCTACATGCTTGCCGTATTTTTGAAATGCTTCTTCAAAGATATCAATGGTAGCTTGGGTGTAATCAGAACCTTCCATGTCAATTCTGACAAAATGATCCAGTTCTGAAGCCGTATCCAGGAGTCTGCGCAGGTTTTCGAGGCAAAACTGACGGCTGATATCCAGCCCCATCATGGTAAGTTTAATAGAAATGGTGCTGTCCAGATTTTGTGCCTCGATATCCCTCAGAAGCTGAATGTATGATTCTACTGTTTGTGATGCCGTTTCCTTGTTTTTAACATTCTCGCCGAGCAGGTCAAGCGTAACTTTGATCTTTTTTTTATTGAGTGCCTCGACCTTGGGTGCTGCATGATCGAAATTTTCACCTGCCACAAACCTGCGTGCGAATATAAAGGGTAATTTCATAGCGTTTCTGTGATTCAATAAATATTTCAATAAACAAAATACAAATGTAAGGATAACAGTTTCATAAATATCTGAAAGTTTTTGACGGCGAAAATAATTTTGCAACTTTTAAAAAACCGTTTCGTAGTCAGGTAAAGGTCAAATTAACAGGATAATATGCAGAGGTGTATATATGAATAGTCAAAATAGAAGCTTAATAGGATTGAAATGTATTCTTTCATTGGTGGTGATGGCAGCCTTAGCGGCCACTGCCTATTCACAGAAAGTTGATGATGCCTATACTTTAAAGACATTTGATATCTCGAGTCCGCAACTGGAAATCTCAACAGCAGGTGGATATATAAATGTTATCGGCCACAATAAAGATAACGTCAGGGTTGAAATGTATGTAAGGAAAAACGGAAAGTACTTATCAGCTTCAGATACCGATCTTGAGGATTACGATATCGATATTTCGGCTTCAGGCAATGAAGTAACGGCAAGTGCCGGCAGGAAAAACAGTTCCGGTATCAAGTTTTGGAATAACGGTAATAGCTACAGTATCTCATTTGTGGTTTACACGCCGGAAAGGTCTATGGTAACAGGGAGAACAAGTGGCGGAAGTATGAAAGCAGAAAACATTTCGGGTACGCTGGATTTTTCAACCAGTGGCGGAAGCATCAGCCTGAACTCAATTTCCGGAGATATAAATGCAAGAACTTCGGGGGGGAGCCTGAATTTTGAAAACCTGAATGGCAACGTGAATGGAAGAACGAGTGGCGGGTCGATTCGCGTACTTAACGCGCAGGGTGAACTCGATTTAAGAACCTCCGGCGGATCTGTAAAACTCGACGAAGTGGCAGGGATTGTAAATGCACGTACCAGCGGAGGAAGTATTCAGGCAATTTCCAAAAGTGAAAAGTGCAGCCTCGACCTCAGTACAAGCGGTGGTAATATATCTATCACACTGCCTGACAACTCAGGCTATGAACTGGACTTAAAGGGAAACAGGGTTTCGACAACGTTTACGGAATTTTCCGGCGAGATGGAAAAGAACAGGGTTATAGGCACCATTCGCGGTGGCGGACCCAAAATTGCTGCGCGTACTTCGGGCGGAAGCGTCAGGCTAAATTACAATTAAATTTTTTATCTGTCTAAAAAAGGTGTTTATGAGTAAATAAACGCCTTTTTTTATTTTGTAATTGGACAAGGTTGTCTTTTTACTTTTTCACTATTCTGCTGTTATTTTCAGTTTATATTATTTCCGGATAGTTATGGCTTTCCGGGAATCAATTCAAACCAAAACTAACCGGGTTGATATGGCTGAGAAAGAAAAAGAAATGGCAGATGAAGAGTTTTATCCGAAGGGTGCGCTCGCCTTTTTTATAGTGATGATCGTCATGTTTATGGTGATGTGGTTTTCGCTCTACTTTGAACTGCTGGGGAGGGGATAAACATGGGGAATTCAGAAAAAGTGGCTTTAAGCCTGAGTGTGTTACTCTTGATTGTATTCCTGGCAGCTGTAATTTATGCATCAGCTGCAAGAGGAATTGAAGTTCCAACCTGTATTACGGATGTTGAACCCTTTACCAAAGATACTCTCTTTCAAGTAGGTGAAAATCAATATGAACTCCAGATGGTAGCCAGAATGTGGGCATTTCAGCCGTCAACCATTGAATTGCCGGCAGGTTCAGAAGTGGATTTGTATCTAACATCACAGGACATCATACACGGTTTTCATGTCGAAAAAACAAACCTGAATTTAATGGCGGTACCCGGTGCAATCAACTATATGAAAGTCAAATTTGATGAACCCGGCACCTACTTTTTTGCTTGTCATGAATATTGCGGGGCTGCCCATCATACAATGGCCGGGCGATTTGTGATTACCGAACCGGAAACTCAAACAGGAGCACAGCCATGACAGCAGATACATTTCGGTTTTCATCTTCTGAAAAAAAGCTAATGGCAGTACTGATCGTACTTCCGATGGTGTTGCTATTTGCCGGTGTGTATGGCGGATTTATGCAAACCTTGTTCAGGGCAGGGATTATTCAAAGTGATCCGTTCATGGGGCCCGATTACTATAAAGGGCTTACACTGCACGGTGTTTTGAATGCGATTGTATTTACTACTTTTTTTGCAGTTGCCTTTGGGAATGCCATTATCCCATACGCACTAAAAAAATCACTGAACGTTACAATTGCCTGGGTTTCAGGTATTTTAATGCTCGCAGGCTCTGTTATTGCGGCAATTACCATATTGATCGGTGAAGCCAGTGTACTCTATACTTTTTATCCACCGCTGAAAGCCCATCCCTTGTTTTATGTGGGCCTTACTTTGCTTGTGGTGGGATCATGGATCGCCTTTTTTAACTGGATACCGATTTACCTGGAATGGAGAAGGGAAAATCCCGGCGAAAAAACACCCCTTGCCGTTGTGGGTATGTTTACAACCTTTATTGTCTGGTTTATAGCTACCTTGCCGGTTGCATTTGAAATACTTGTTTTATTGCTTCCGTGGTCGATAGGGTGGACGGAAAGTGTGAATGTCATGCTTGCAAGAACGCTTTTCTGGTTTTTTGGCCATCCGCTGGTTTACTTCTGGCTGCTTCCGGCCTATGTAATGTTTTATACATTTCTGCCCAAGCTTGCAGGTGGCAAGCTCTACTCAGACATGGCCGGAAGGCTTGTGTTTATGTTGTTTATTATTTTTTCGATACCGGTCGGTACACATCATCAATACATGGATCCATCAATAGGCTCTCAGTGGAAATTTTTACACGGCCTCTTTACATATGGCGTTGCACTTCCCAGCCTGATTACGGCCTTTACAATTGCTGCAAGCCTTGAGTACGGCGGTCGAAAAAACGGAGGGAAAGGTTTGTTCGGATGGATGTTCAAACTTCCCTACTTTGATAAAGAAAGATGGATGTTTTCGTATCTCATTGCCGGTTTAATCATTTTCATATTTGGCGGGATCAGCGGAATTGTGAATGCATCTTATCAAATGAATAGTGCCGTCCACAATACGTCCTGGATTCCAGGCCATTTTCATTTAACTGTAGCCGGCCCTGTTTTGCTTGCTTTTCTCGGAGGCAGCCTCTACCTGGTTAAAGAGTTCATGCAGAAAGAAGTTAAATTCAAGGGGCTGATCACTTCAGTGCCCTATATCTGGATGATCGGAGTTGCCATCTTTTCGTGGGGAATGATGCGCGGAGGACTTATCGGAACTCCAAGGCGCACAAATATGGGATCCACTTATGTAAATCCGGACAGCGCCTTATATCAACCCGACTGGGTAATGTATGTGGATATCAGCGTAATCGGCGGTGTACTTATGACTCTTGCAATCGTGATTTTCGTAGGTGCGTTTTTTGTAACCGTATTTTCCAAAACGTTATCGGAAGAGCGAGATCCTGTTGTAGAGCTTCCCCTTTCCGATCCATACCACGATGAACCTGCACTCTGGCTCAGAAATTTCAAGCCCTGGGTAATTGCTGCTGTCATCCTGATTATTATCGCTTATACTCCGGTAATTTATGATGTAATGAGAAGTACGTATTCGGAATCGCCTCCATATTCACCGAATAACCCGGTACCCGAACGTACTCTGGAATAAGTTTTTAAAAGCTGAATTAAATGAACTATAGATATTCGGCAGGTTTCATGGTGTCATGTCAACTGCAAACCCGCAAAGTTTTATCTCAGAGTTGCTTCCATTTTTCTAACGTACTGCCATTTCAGAAAAGAAACTTTGCGGGTTTTTTGCGAAAGATCAGATTTGACACAACAATAGTTGCAGCCTGTGTTGCTCTGCTATTGGGTTCAAGCTGCAGCCGGACTTCCGTAAAAGATGATCTTTCGGATAAATCTTTCGAGTTAATAAACCAAACGGGAGAAAAAGTAGTATTTCCCGAAGATTTCCTGGGAAGTACAGTTCTTGTCGGTTATGTTTACACGCGCTGCCCCGATATATGTCCCATGATCACCTATAATATGAGGGATGTTTCAAGGGAATTACAGGACAACAGTGATTTACAATTCATAAGCATATCATTTGATCCGGTTCGGGATACTCCTGAAATCCTGGCCGAATATGCTGAAGGTTATAAACTTAACCTGGATAACTGGACACTGCTGACCGGTAACCCTGAAACGGTGGATAAGCTTCTGGAGAGGCTTGGCATAGCCGTACAAAAAACACCCACACGGTTTACAGAAGAAGGAGAAGAAATTTATTTTCTCGATCATACAGACAGGGTGTCACTGATCGATTCTGAAGGCAAGCTGAGAAATAATTACTACGGAAGTGAACTGGATACCGAACATGTATTGGAGGACATAAAAAAAATAACCGGGGGTTAATAAGAATCAGGATTTTAAAATTCTTACATTGAATGATGAAACTGTTTTTAATGTTTCAATCAATTAACAATCTATAAATACAAAAAGAATCAAAGCCTTTATGAAATTATTAAAAATTACACCACTGATCTTGTTACTGTCAGCTTTTATGTACGCATGCGGCGGGGGTGAAACACAAGAGCAGGCAACAGAGCCGGCTCAGGAGCAACCCACACAAGCTGATGACGATGTCAGAACCATCGAACTGATTGGTATTGATGACCTGAGGTTTGTGGTTGAATCGAATACTATAGAAGGTGTTGAAGTCGGAGATCAAAGGGGAATGCGATACGAAGTTAATACAATTAATGCATCTCCGGGTGAAGAACTGAGAATTGTACTCAGAACTATTAGTAACCTGCCTCCGACTGCAATGTCGCATAATTTTGTGCTGTTAACGCTCGAGGCCGATACGGATGAATTTGCGGACCGGTCTCTACAGGCAAGTGAAAACAACTATATTGAACCCGAGCTGGCTGACTGGGTTATCGCTCATACCGAAATGATTGGTAACGGTGAAGAAGATTCAATTACTCTTACCGTACCGGAAGAACCCGGTGAGTATGATTTCATTTGCAGTTTTCCAGGCCACTATGCAGGTGGAATGGTTGGAACCCTGAATGTTCAGTAGTTCACATTAATTACAAAATTTCAATACTTTAAAACCTTCCGGTAAGCCGGGAGGTTTTTTTTTGACTTGAATATTATTTTAAACCGATCAATTGATATGCATGAATTCAACAACAGGTTTTGTATCTATTTTTTGCTGCCGTTCTGTATGATTTTGACGGCGTGCAATAATCCCGCCACAGTTGATGAACTGGAATCAAATGTTAAAGAATTTCTGAATTCTGAACCCGGGCGGTTTGCTGTGTTTTTTCAATCGGTAGATAATCCGGGCCTTGGTTTTGCCATTCATCCGGACACCCTGTTCCACGCTGCAAGCACTATGAAAACCCCTGTCATGATTGAAGTTTACAAACAGGCATCCGAAGGAATTTTTTCACTTGAAGACTCCCTGGAGATTAAAAATACGTTTTACAGTATTGTTGACAGTTCTGAATTTTCAATAGATTTACAACCCGTTTCGGATGATCCCGAAACAAACGATCCGCTTGAGCAAAGAATAGGGGAGAAGGAGAGTATTTATAATCTTACAAGGGCCATGATGACCTATAGCAGCAACCTGGCAACGAATATAATCATCGGTTTGGTTGGAGCTGAAAATACAACCCGCACTATGAGGGAGCTTGGTGCTGATAATATCCTGGTATTACGCGGGCTTTACGATATGAAAGCTTTTGAGCGGGGCCTTAGCAACCGAACCACGGCTCGCGACCTCGGTATCATATTTGAGCACCTGGCAAAAGGCACGGCTGTCAGCCCGGATGCAGACCGGAACATGATTCAAATCCTGAAAGGCCAGCATTACCGGGATGTTATTCCTGCCACCTTGCCCGCTGATGTTGAAATTGCCAATAAAACGGGGTCAATAGACGGGGTGGAACACGATTCCGCTCTTGTTTTTCTTCCCGGCGGCCGTACTTACGTTTTGATTTTCCTGTCAAAAAATTTACCGGATGATAACCGGGGAAGGGAGGTCGGGGCAAAAGTATCCGAAATGGTATACCATTTTATGATAAGGAATGAATGAGAGGTTAAAATCTTTTTAATGAGTGAAAATTGTAAAAAAAAGAACTTAAAATGATCGATAAGAAATATCTTTTTCCGGAAAAAGAAGCTGAAACTGAATACGATATCCATCCGGTGATAAAAAAAAGATGGAGTCCACGGACGTTTTCTGATAAGGCTGTTAGCAAAGAGCTGTTGAAACAGCTTTTCGATGCTGCAAGATGGGCACCTTCCTCTTTCAATGAACAACCATGGCGGTTTATCGTTGCCAATAAAGAGGAGCCTGAAGAATTTGAAAAAATTAAAAAGGTTATGGTGGAATTTAATCAAAAATGGGCTTCGGCTGCCCCTGTTCTTGTTTTAACGGCTTACAAAAAGGATTTTTCTAAAAATAACAAACCAAACAGGGTTGCACTGCACGACCTGGGTCAGGCTGTTTCTTATCTAACTTTTGAGGCAACAAGGCATAACTTATACGTGCATCAAATGGCGGGGATTAACCGGGAAAAAGCAAAAGAGCTCTATAATATACCCGGTGATTTTGAACCGGCTACCATGATTGCCATTGGCTATATGGGAGAGCTAAGTGATCTGGACGAAGATTTTGTAGAAGCTGAAAAAGCAATCAGAAAACGAAAGGAGATCAATGAGATTGCTTTCAGAGGCGAATGGGATGACAGAAACGAAATCTGATCTGTTGAAAAGCTACTATTGTTATGTCAACAATAAAGTGACGGGATAAACCCGCAATGTTTTTTGTTAAAAAACCTCACTTATTTTCATTTGTGTACGGCTATCAGAAAGGAAACATTGCGGGTTTCTTACGAAGCTTAACACATGAGACTACACTATTCGCAAGATTAATAAATTCTCTTGTATATTACGGTATCATGAATATTCAATAATTAACTGAATTGACAGAGAAATGCAATACCTTGAATTTGAAAAACCGATAGCTGATCTTGAAAAGAAAATTGAAGAATTGAATGAACTTTCTGTTGGAGATGAGGTTATTGGGCCTGAAATAGAGAGGCTCAGGAAAAAGGCGGAACAGTTAAGAGAATCGATATTTTCAAATCTTACGCGATGGCAAAGGGTGCAACTGGCCCGTCACCCCGACCGTCCCTACACCCTCGATTATGTTGAAAGGCTAACAGACGATTTTGTCGAACTGCATGGCGACAGATATTACAGTGACGATAAGGCAATTGTTTCGGGAATTGGAACGATTGACGGACATTCGGTTATGATCATCGGCCATCAAAAAGGAAGGGACACCAAATCCCGGCAATATCGCAATTTTGGAATGGCCAATCCCGAAGGTTACCGGAAGGCATACAGGGTGATGAAACTTGCTGAAAAGTTCGATATCCCACTTCTAACCCTTTTGGATACACCCGGCGCTTATCCGGGTTTGGAAGCAGAAGAGCGGGGCCAGGCTGAAGCGATTGCCAAAAATCTTAAGTTGATGGCCACTCTTAAGGTTCCTATGATTACTGTGGTGATCGGTGAAGGAGCCAGCGGAGGAGCAATCGGGATCGGTATGGGCAACGAAGTTTACATGCAGGAAAATACGTGGTATTCGGTTATTTCACCGGAATCCTGTTCTTCTATTTTGTGGAAAACATGGGATTATAAAGAGCAGGCGGCTGCCGCACTGAAGCTGACCGCAAAAGACCTTCTCGAACTAAAAATTATTGACGGCATCATAAAGGAACCGCTTGGCGGGGCTCACAGGGATTACGATACGGCAGCCGATGCCGTAAAAAAACAGGTACTGAAAAGCCTGAAGAAACTGTCCAAACTAAAGCCGGATAAAGTGATTTCACAAAGAATTGAAAAATACGGCACAATGGGCGCGTGGAAAAAAGCTGAAAAGATGACGAATGGTAAAGTTTCCTGACAAAAACCCGATCTGTTCTTTTACACATACAATCAGAAGCAGGTATAGCGAAACCGACCAGATGGGGTATGTGTATTATGGCAGGTACCTCGAATATTTTGAAGCTGCCCGTACGGAAATGATCAGGGATTTGGGATTACCATACAAAAAAATGGAAGAAGATGGCGTGATGCTTCCTGTTATTCACGCTGCAATCGATTACAAATCACCTCTTTATTACGATGAAGAGATCAGAATTACGGTATATGTTTTTGAAAAACCACTTGTCAAACTTGATACCTGGTACCGTGTAAATACGGCAGATGATGATTCGTTGAAAGCAGCAGGCCGGGTAAGCCTCTGTTTTATGGACCGGGAAAGAAGAAGGCCGTGCCGTGCGCCGGGCCATTTTTTGAATAAGATAGACGGGTTGGTCTCTGGCGCGTGATGCAGAACAAGGGTCTATACCTTTTTACTCTGACAGGCCTGTTTCTGTTGTTCATATTTTCAGTGGGAAGCGGATTATGGGGAGTACCCCGAAATGATTTCAAAGAGCTATACTTTATATTCGGTACGATATGTCACCAGGCTCCTGACCGGTCCTTTTTTATTGATGGTGTACAAATGGCAGTGAATACCCGGTGCTTTGGTATATTTTCAGGATTGTTTATGGGATGGCTGGCCATACCAATGTACGGGCGGTGGCTGCAGGGTAAAAAATGGCCTTTTTGGCTGATCTCGCTTGCAGTTATTATCCAGGTTGTCGATTATACGGGAAACTTTTTTCAAATATGGACGAATACCAATATGTCACGTTTTATTTTAGGTTGCTGCCTCGGGGCAGCTTCGGCAATATTTTTATCCGGTTCATTTTACAATCAACAAAAACAAGATTAGGAGGAATCAATTATGAATGAAAATCAGGATTTTAGCTCTGAATCAAATCAATCTTATTGGGTATCCGTAATTCTCGCGGCAGGTATTTTTTCCGTAGCATCATTTGTTATCGGATTGCTCTTCAATTATGCCCAGTTTAATTCGGAACCTTCCGGCTCGTTGTTCTCACCGATGACTTTGGGTGGAGGCTTCATATGTCTTGCCACTTCATTTGCCGGCATGCTGGCTGTATGGCACTATGCAAAAGAAGTTGATCTCTATTTAACGCTTGGCAAGGGTGCCCTGATCGGTTTCCTGACGGGTGTATTTGTCATTTTGTTCAGCACGGTTTTAAATGAGCTGTGGCAGTTTATTGATCCGGATTATACCGAAAAGATGATCGAGAGTACTGTAGCCAACTTCGAAGCTATGAATATGCCGGATGAGACAAAAGAAATGATGATTGACGCAACTGTAGACTCTTTGAGAAACCCAAATATGTTTATGACCATCCTTTCTGGTATTCCTCTTTACGGAATTACGAATCTGATCACTGCCATGATCGGCGTTAAGCTATTCGGAAGAAAAAAAGATGATCAATTTTAATAGCCCGGCCAGTCATATATCGCCCATTTTAAAGTTTGATATCCCTGTTTGTCTCAAAAAAAGATAGCACCCTTAAATACTTAAATAATGCAGCAAGAAAATTTACCGCTAAATGAGCTTTCATGGGTTGAAAGAAATGGTTTTTCTCAATGGGCACTCGCACTTATTTGGCTTGTGGCAGCGTTTTTTCTGTTTCAGGTTGTAGCAGCTATTGTAGC